>JAEUWI010000005.1 GCA_016791475.1 Candidatus Hydrogenedentota bacterium | reverse complement strand
GAAACCGCCGTGGTACCGCGCAGGTATGCCCGGTGGTGTGAGAGGGGGAGAGGGGTAACCCCTCCCCCTACTCGATTGGGTCCGGGGGGACTGCCCCGCACGAACAAGAACGCCTTCCGCAAAAGCCGCGTTGCGCCAGGAGGTACCCTCCAACCGAGGGAGATCAACCGCGCGTGCGGGACCGTCCTCCGTTTTAAAAGCGCGGGACGGTCCCGAACGCATGGAGTGCCTCGTCCAACGGGGTTTCATCGCTCGAACCACACTTCCTGTAGTCGTTCGAGCGCCTCTGCGTTCCGGACGGTCCCGTCGTTGCGCTATACTACGCCCTCGATGTCCTTCCAATAGAAAGCCTTCTTCATGTTCAGCGCATTTATCGAGCCCGGCGTGCCGGTCGTGCTCTTCTGGATCTTCGTCTCCGTAGCCATCGTTATTCAGGGCATCAGCAAGTCGGGCTTTGCGGGCGGCGCGGGTATTCTTTCGCTGCCATTGATGATGCTGGTGATGCCGGTGGACAAAGTGGCGGCGACGCTGCTGCCCCTCTTAATTCTGTGCGACCTGAATGCGATCTATCACCACCGGCACAACAAAGACTGGGCGCAGGTGATGCGGATCTTTGTGCCGTCGTGCCTGGGCATCGTGCTGGGGGCGCTGGTGTGGTGGCAGATCGGTCGGGAGGGCGTGGAGTTTTACGGCCAGTTGATCAAACGTATGGTGGGGGTGATCGCGATTGTTTTCGGGCTCTACATCGCCGCGAAGGATCGTTCCATGGCGTGGGTGGCGCACCACAAGGCGGGTCGAAGGACCGCCGTGGCCGTCGGCGTCTTGGCCGGTTTTACCTCCACCATCGCCCATGCCGCGGGGCCGATTGTGAGTCTCTACGTCTACTCTCAGGGTTTCAACAAGACCCTCTTCGTCGGCACGGTGGCGTGGACCTTCACCCTGATCAATATTACCAAGCTGCCTTTCTATACCTGGGCCGGTCTGGTGGACACGAGCGTGCTGTGGTTCGACGCGTGCCTCGTGGCGCTCATACCGGTGGGGTCGTGGCTGGGCCACTGGATGCACCACCGGGTGTCGGAGTGGTGGTTCAGCCGAATCATCATGGTGCTGACCCTGGTGGCGGGGGTGCAGTTGCTGTTTGATGTGCAGGTGATCCAGTGGGCATTGGAATTGATGGTGCGGTAGTGAGCGGAAGGACTTGAAGGACTTGAAGGACTTGAAGGACTTGAGGGACTTGAGGGACTTGAGGGACTTGAGGGACTTGAGGGACCTGAGGGACTTGAGGGACTTGAGGGACTTGAGGGACTTGAAGGACTTGAAGGACTTGAGGGACTTGAAGGACTTGAGGGACTTGAAGGACTTGAAGGACTTGAGGGACTTGAAGGACTTGAAGGACTTGAAGGACTTGAAGGACTTGAAGGACGGCAGGGCCGCGTGGCCCCTGAAGGCCTTGATGTCTTCGTTGCCTGCTGTCCCTGTAATCGGTGTAGGACGCCAGCGGTATGCATTGTGCTCCCCAAGGTATACGCGTCTCCAACCCGCGCCAACCTGGAAGGATCATACCCGTGGAAATAGAGACACCCCGCCTGCGCTTGCGCCCCTGGCAACGGGAAGACAAGCCCGCGCTCTTGCGCCATGCGGACAACCCCAACGTGTCGCGCAACCTGTGCAACATGTTTCGCTCGCCCTACACCGAGGCCGACGCCGATGAGTGGATTCAGAGCTGCCTGGCCACCGAGGGCCCGTGCAGAAGATTCGCCATCGAAATCGAAGGTGAGGTGGCCGGCGGAATCGGAATCCACCCGCGAGAGGACGTCCTCGCGCGGACGGCGGAGATCGGTTACTGGCTGGGCGAAGCGTACTGGGGTCAGGGCTACATGACCGAGGCGCTTCGGGCGATTGTGGCCTATGCGTTTCAGACCCTGGCCTATCACCGGCTGGAAGCGGGTCACTTTGGCTGGAACATGGCCTCCGGGCGCGTGCTGGAGAAGGCGGGCTTTCGCCTGGAAGGATGCCAGCGCGAGCGCTTCTTCAAGAATGGCGAGTTCACGGATGATATGATCTATGGGCTGCTGCGAGGGGAGGCAATGGACAATTGACAATTGACAACGAACAACGAGGAGGAAGAGGTCAACTTTTGCAAATGTAGAGCCAATCGTAGAATCTACACGGTAAAAAAAGTTGTCCATTGTCCATTGTCCATTGTCCATTGATATAATGTCGCATGACCTTCGGCTCCCCCACATTCTGGCGCTTTCTCCGCTACGCCCGCCCCTACCGCTTCTACATCATCGGTTCGGTGGCGACGGGCGTGGTGAAGTTTACCCTCGCTCTCCTGCTTCCCTTTGCCATGGGCTATTCCGTGGACAACATCATCCTGGCGGATATTCCCGGCGATGAGAAGATGAGCCGGCTGCTCCAGATGTCGGCCATTCTGATAGCGGTCTTCATCGGGCGTATTCCCATTGCCTACTACCGTTCCTACTGGGCGGAGCTGGCGGGCAATCGCACCATCTTCGATATTCGCAACGCGCTCTATGCCCACGTGCAATCGCTGGGACTCGCCTACCACGCCGGACAACGCACCGGGGCCACGACTTCGCGCCTGACCAACGACATTAACCAGGCCCAGGGCATTCTGGATCGGGGCGTCATGTCGGTCGGCGTCGATTTCATTTTTCTCGTCGGCGTGGTGATCTTTCTCTTCTTCGAGAATTGGCAACTGGCCACGGCGAGTCTGTTCACCCTGCCCATGTACGCCCTCGTCTTCGGCGTTCTGAATCCGCGCCTCCGTGTGGCGTCCCAGCGCTCCCTCGACGAAATGTCCCGCCTTTCCGGCGAGATCAACGAAAAACTCACGGGCCACAGCGTGGTCATGTCCTTTGTGCGCGAGCGTTCCGAACGCCTCCGTTTCATGAAGCTGCATCGCAACTACTACGACGAAGTCATGGTGCGTACCCGGATCCACGTCTCCATGTTTCAGGTGGGCGAATTCTTCACCATGGTCGGACCGCTCGTGGTGACGCTCGTGGGCACCTGGCTCGCGGTGAAGGGGTCGATCAAGCCCGGCGAACTCGTGGCCTTCAGCGGCTACCTGGCACACCTCTACCTGCCCACGCGCCGCCTGGCCGACGCCTCCGCCGCCGTGCAGATGCAGCTCGCGGGTATGGACCGCGTCTTTGCCATCCTGGACGTGCAGCCGGACATTGCCGACGCGCCCGATGCGAAACCCCTCCAACTGACGGAAGGCCGCATTACGTTTGAGGACGTGCATTTCTCCTATCTCGACGATCAGCCCGTGATCGAAGGTATTTCCCTCGATGTGGAGCCCGGAACCGCCGTAGCCATCGTGGGCCGCAGCGGCGGCGGCAAGAGTACGCTGGTGAAGCTCGTCCCCCGATTCTACGACGTGAAGCGCGGCGCGATCCGCATCGACGGTCAGGACATCCGCGAGGTCACGCTCCACTCGCTGCGCGAGAAAATCGGCATGGTGATGCAGGACGCCATCCTGTTCGGAGGTTCCGTGCGGGAGAACATTCTCTACGGGCGGCGCGGCGCCACGGAAGAAGAAATGCTCGAAGCGGCCCGCATGGCCCACGTGGACGAGTTTGTGGAGGAACTTCCCAAGGGCTACGACACCCTCATCGGCGAGCGCGGCGTGACGCTTAGCGGCG
Source organism: Candidatus Hydrogenedentota bacterium (assembly GCA_016791475.1). Taxonomy (NCBI): domain Bacteria; kingdom Pseudomonadati; phylum Candidatus Hydrogenedentota; species Candidatus Hydrogenedentota bacterium. Next base: position 179,742 of record JAEUWI010000005.1, on the reverse strand, counting down.
GCCAGAAGCAACGCCTCAGCATCGCCCGGGCCTTCCTGCGCGACCCCGAGATCCTCATCCTCGACGAGGCCACCTCCAGCCTCGACTCCCACGCGGAAAATGTGATCCAGGAAGCGCTGGAGCGCCTGATGAAAGGCCGCACCACGCTGGTCATTGCCCACCGCCTCGCCACCGTAGTGGATTGTGATCGCGTGGTGGTGATTGAAGATGGCCGCATCGTGCAGGACGGCACCCACGACGCCCTCATCAACGAAGAAGGCCCCTACCGCGCGCTGTGCGAAGAGCAATTCGGCGCGGTGCAGTTGGAAGATTTGGCGGGCTGAAGCCGGTCGCGCCAAGAGTCAAATACGATCTTGCCAAATCTTCGGATCTTGCCGTTCGTGTACTACCGCCAGAACTACGATCAGGTCATCCACAAGATCGTAGACAATTTGATATTTAAAGCGGTGAACCATGCAACGACGTACATTCCCAGAGATAACTGGGTAGGATTTGGGATATTCTCGAATACGATCCAAGCTTTGGTGAAATTCTGTTGCGAGGCTGATACCGAGCCCGTCCTCCAGCGCTTCGTAGTACCCTGCCGCCTCTTCGAGTTCCTGCTGCGCGGGCTCAAGCAGCCTCACATCCATCATATCCCCAATCGCCGCCTGGATTCTTCCAACGAAACAGTGGGGATGCGGCCCTCCGCATAGCCCCTTCTTCGGCTCTCTATTTCGTGAGCCCAGGCACTGCTAATGACTTCTTGACCCGCCGGGCTGAAACTGGCAAGGATATCTTCCATAATCAGCTCGCGGTCAATAACCGGCAACGCCAGAACTTGCTCTCGGAGCGTCTCTAGATCGCTCATGACGGTCACCCTTTCTCAGATTTCCTTGAGTCGAGTATAGCACTAAATCCAAGGGAGCGGAAAATACCGTACATTCGAACTCCGAGCGCCGTTTTCGTATCATGCGGCCATAAATATACTGAAAACGCGAGGAACCAACCCATGGCGAAACCAGACGAACCCGTATCCCGCACGAACCGGATGGGAAAGACCTATTACCTCCACGCCGCGACCACGAGGAAGGGCGCGACCCGCTACGTCATGAAGACCACACGGGCGGGAGCGCTCGATTCTGTGCCCGACGGCATGGAAATTGTCGAAGGCCCCAATGGAGAAGTCTCCGCGCGCAAGATTCTAACGCCGGAAATCAATCTACTCGAAATCCGGCTCATCGAAGCCAAACTCGCGGCGTTGGGCCTGCCGGGCTATCGGGTGGCCGAGAAAGGGCCTCATCTCACGGTCTACGAGCCACGGCGCTCCGCCGGGGACTTGCAGGATCTCGCGGACTCGTTGAACGGCGCGCGCATAAGCGAACAGAGCTTGTTGTCCCGAATCTTTTCAAATCTCGACCCGGCCGGGCAGGCGGCGTTTCGGGCGGAATTCAGGCCACCCGAGTCGAACATCGACAAGATGCTGGATACTTCACGGGTCGAACCTGTGCTTCGATTTACGCTGGAAGACAAGGCGAAGCGCATGTTCAGCGTGGAGCGCATGACCTATCGCGGCCACGGCGGCTGGCACTCGCTCGCATAGATGGCGAGCTTGCAGAAAGCCGCCGATACCTATCTTAAGCATCTGGGCAAGGAGAGTTTCTTCGAGTTGATGTAGGGACCGGAAAACGGGGGTCTTTCGTGGTTTGTCTGCCAAGCGGTCCGGTTCTTTTCCGGCATCCCCTGGGACAGGCCCGCGCTTCATGGTGCGCCTCGTTACCTTGCGATTCTGGGGGTTGTAAATGTTCTTGCCGCGATACCTGGCACTGTTGCGCGGGTCCGTCCCCCGGTCGCGTTGCATTCCGTCTGCTCAGCAGATATCCTTTGAGTCGCAGTGATGACGTCCGACTCGCACATCAACGGAGATCTACCCATGCGTTATACCGCGCTTTTTTGCGCAGGCGCGCTCGCCCTGCTCGTCACGCCCGTCTTCTCCGCCGAGGATATCCTCATCGAGCATGTCATCGGCAAGGAGCATCCGGGGAAGTACAAGCACCCGGCCTCCGTTACCCAACTGGACAACGGTGATTTACTTGCGACGTACTACGGAGGCGGCGGGGAGTATGAGGACGATTCCAAGGTGTGGGGGATTCGACGGAAGGCGGGAGAGACGATATGGTCCGAGCCGAAGCTGCTGGCGGACACGCCCTTCCTGGGCGAGGGCAACGGCATCGCCTGGCAGGCGCCCGACGGCCTGGTGTGGCTGTTCTACGTCCAGCGCTACGGCGACACCTGGTCGGAGTCGCGGACCCTCGCGAAGATATCGGAAGACGGTGGCGAGACGTGGTCTGACTCCATGGTGCTCGACTTTGAATTGGGCACGATGTGCCGTGGGGTTCCCATCGTGCTGAACAACGGCGACTACCTGCTGCCGGTCTATCACGAAACGGGCAGCGACATCGACCGGACCTTCCCTGACACGAAATCTTATTTTCTGCGTCACAATCCGAAGACCCGCACGTGGACCCCGACCGGGCGGATCAAATCGAAGCATGGGAATCTCCAGCCGGAGCCCGTCCAGATCACGGACGAGCATCTCATCGCTTATGTCCGCCCCGGCGGTGATTTTGAGCCCAGCACTTCGCGCTACATCCTCCGCTCCGAATCCCGCGACGGCGGCGAGACGTGGAGCAGGGGCAAGGACTCCCAGTTTCCCAACCCGAATTCGGCGGTGAGCTTTATCAAGCTGCAAAGCGGCAAGCTGCTGCTGGTTTTCAACGACAGCATGAACTATCGCACGCCCCTGACGGCGGCCATTTCCGAGGACAACGACCAGACCTGGCCCCATCGCCGCGATCTGGCTACGAGCGGCATCGACAATACCTTCGGCTACCCCATGGCGATTCAGGCGAAGGACGGGACCATTCACGTGATCTGCACGACCGGTATTCGCGACACGGTGATTCTGGTAAGCTTCAAGGAAGAGGCGATTCTGGGGCATACGAAATAGCGCTGGGCGAATTCGAGTTTTAATTGAGTTTCATCTCGGCCACCCTTTATTCTACCCCGGTGTCGACGACGTCCAGTTTCACCCCAACAAGGAGTAGCTTTCATGTTGCGTAATTCCCTGTCCTGCGCTTTGGCGCTGGTTTTTCTTTCGGCTTCCGCGCTCGCGGCGGACGATATCAAGGTGGAGAAGGTGATCGGCACGGAGAAGCCGGGGGCCTACAAGCACCCCGCCGCGATCACGGAGCTGGACAACGGGGATATCTTCATTACCTTTTATGGCGGCGGCGGTGAATATGAGGATGAGTCCAAGGTTTACGGTATTCGTCGTTCACCGGGTCAGACGGAATGGTCGGAGCCGCAGTTGCTGGCGGACACGCCATTTCAGGGCGAGGGCAACGGTATCGTGTGGCAGGCGCCGGACGGTCTGGTGTGGCTGTTTTATGTGCAGCGCATCGGCGCCACGTGGTCCGAGTCGCTGATCAAGGCGAAGATCTCCGAAGACGGCGGCCACACGTGGTCGGATTCGATGAACCTGGGTTTTGAGATGGGCACCATGGTGCGGGGTCGTCCGATTGTGCTGAACAACGGGGATTACCTGCTGCCGGTTTATCACGAGACGGGCAGCGACCGCGAGGTGATCGGGCGGGACACCACGTCGTATTTCATGCGCCACAATCCGAAGACGCGCACGTGGACGCCGACGAAGCGGATCAAGTCGAAGAAGGGCAATCTCCAGCCCGAGGCCGTGCAGATCACGGATGACTACCTGGTGGCCTATTGCCGCGTGGGCGGTGGCTACGAACCGAGCACGAACCGCTATCTGGTGCGCGCGGAGTCTCACGACGGCGGCGATACCTGGACCCGCGGCAAAGATTCCCAGTTTCCGAATCCGAATGCGGCCGTGGGTTTCATCAAGTTGCAGAACGGCCATTTGCTGCTGGCCTACAACGACAACATGAACGAGCGGATTCCCCTGACCATCGCGATTTCCGAGGACAACGACAAGACTTGGCCCCATCGCCGGGATGTGGTGGCGCCGGGCAATACCTTTGCCTATCCCATGGCGATTCAGGCGAAGGACGGCACGATCTACGTGGTCTATACCACGGATTCCCGCGCCACGGTGATGCTGGCGAGTTTCAAGGAAGAGGCGATTCTGGGGCACACAAAATAAGCGACTGAACGATTCCAGGGCCCTCTGCCGAGGTGGCGGAGGGCCTTTTCATTTTCTGGGAGTTCATCAGACGGATCAGACGGATCAGACGGATCGGACTGATCGGACTGATCAAATTTCGCTACCGATAGGTCCAGTGCCGCGCTTCGGTCAGGTGGGGCGCGTTGTTGAAACTGCTGAGCGAAATGCGGCCGCCGCCGAAGAGATACTCCACGAGGGCGCCGTTGCGCAGGGTCCAGATGAGGCCCAGGGTTCGCGGGGCATCCAGACCGAGCACATGACCCGCCGAGGCCGCTGCGACGCCGCCTGAGGTCACCAGGACCACGCGGCTTCCTCTGGGCAAACCCCCGGTATGAAGCGTCACTGCAATTTGCACGCGGCTCCGAAACTCGTCCCAGGTTTCGAGTCCATCTTCGTGAAACGCGCCCGCCGCCCACTGCGTGGTGACGGCCTCCATGTAGTGCTGGATGGTGCGCCGCTTTGCCGTGATATCCGGCGCCGATTCGAAGGCGTGTTTCAGCGCCCCGATGGCGGGGTCGCGTTCGGCGAGGGTGCCGTTCGCATAGCGGAAGAGGCCGTCCCAGTCGAACTCGTCGAGGCGATCATCTTCGGCGATTTCTGTGGGGGTCAGGTTTGCGGCGTTCAGCGCCGTGAGGATGGCGTCGGCCGACTGGCGATGTCGCCTGCGCGGGCCCACGACGAAACGCGTGGTGTGGGTGCCCTGTGCGGCCCAGAACTCGCCCAGGCGTCGCGCCTGCTCCACGCCGAGTTCGGAAAGCTGGTCGTAGTTTCCGGACAGAAACGAGGCCTGGCCGTGGCGCACGATGATGAGTTCGCTCATGGGTATGCTCCGATGCTGGTGTGGAAATGCTGCCGGGTGAACGTTGCGCGAAGGCGGGCCTTTGACTGCCCCAAGCCGGGGGCATTAAGATCAGGCGCTGCCTTAACCCTTTCGGGAGTCTGTCCCCATGAAATCATCCACGCTTTTTCGCCTTGCCTTTTGCTCTTCCGCGCTGCTGACCGCGGGGGCCCAGGCCGATCCAAAACTGGAGCAACTCCTGGAGCAGGCCGGGCCGATCCTTGCGGAGCCCGAAGCATATCACACGAGCGTCGAAGGGGGCGAGGCGCTGGAGACGCTGGCCCTGACGCTGGATCAGTGCGTGGCGCTGGCGCTCGAAAACAATGCCCAGGTGCTCGAAGCCGACACCGATATCGCCCTGCGCGAGGCCCAGACGGGCCAGGCGAAGGCGCGGCGGCTGCCACAGATAAAGGGACAGGCCGCCTACAACTACATTGAGGAACTTGATCAAGGCATCGGCCGCGCGGGCATTCAAAAACTGATCGGCGCCGAAGGCTATGCGCCGGACAAAGCGACCACCACCACGGGCCTGAGCATCACGCAGTTGATCTACGCGGGCGGCCAGGTGCAGGCGGCGGTGAAGGCGTCGGAATATCTTGCCGCGTCGGAAGTGTGGCGCCGCGATGCCGTCCGCGCGGAGATTGCCTATCAGGCGCGGGAAGCCTACCACAATGCCCTGCTGGCCGCTTCGCTCGTCACGGTGGCCACGGAGGCCCTGGAGGCCTTTGAGCGTCATGTGAAGGATACGGAGGCCCTGCAGCGCGAAGGTGCCATCACCAACTTTGAGGTGATGCGCGCGAAGACCGAAGCGGGCGCGCGGCGCTCCGATCTTGAGGCGGCTCTGGCCGGCGCGAAGCTCGCGGATATCAACATGCGCCGCATTCTCGCGCTGCCGGAGCACCAGCCCCTGAGCTACGATGCGTCGCTGCCCTGGTCTCCCGTGGAAGCCAAGGCATCGGAACTGATTGCGCAGGCCCGCGAGAAACGCCCCGAAGTGCTCGCCCTTCAGGAAGCCCTCGCCGCGACAGGCGAGCAGGAAAAGGGCGTAAAGGGGAAGTACCTTCCTCAGGCGGCGGCCACGGTGAAGTGGCAGAGCGTGGACAATGGCGGACGCGTATTGACGGATGGCTGGCAGGTGAACGTAGGCGCGCAGTGGGATCTCTATCTCGGCGGTCAGCGCAAGCATGAACTGGGCGAGGTCCGCGCGCGCGCGGAGAGTTTGCGCATTCAGTTGGACGACCTGGAGCGTCTCGTGGCGGCGGATGTGGAACAGGCCTGCGTGCGGCTGGATGAAGCGACGGCTTCGATGCGCGCGGGCAAAGAGACGGTTGCACTGGCGGAGGAGAGCGTGCGCCTGGCGGAGCTGCGCTACAAGGAAGGCGCGGGCACGCAGACGGAGATCATTGACACGGAACTGGCGCGCACCCAGGCGAAGACCGCGCTGGTGCAGGCCATTCGCGATTATTTCGTGGCCTATGCGTCGCTTCAGCGCGCGACCAACAATGGATAATGGACAATTGACAACTGACAATTGACAACGAGAATCGGGCGGAAAATCTCTGGCTGGCAGGTTGCTCAATCTCTTCATTGTCAATTGTCAATTGTACATTGTCAATCAAAAAAACCCGGCCTCACCGAAGTGAAGACCGGGCCGGGTCAGCGCCGCAGTTAAGCGGTATAGGCTATTTCTTTTCCTTGGCGGGCGTGATCGCGTCTTTCGCGGCCTTGGCGATGCGGAACTTGAGCACCTTCTTGGCAGCGATCTTGATGGTCTCGCCGGTCTTCGGGTTGCGGCCCTTGCGCGCCTTGCGCTGCTGGACGACCAGCTTGCCGAGGCCGGGGATGGTGAAGCCGACGGCGGCCTGGGCGTAGGACAGTTCGGTCAGCGCGTTGAGCACGTTGCCGATGTCCTTCTTGGAAAGCTGGGTTTCTTCGGCCAGGGCTTCGATGACTTTGGACTTCGTGAGGGCCTTGTCGGTCGGCTTGGCTTTTTTAATGGTCATGGTTGTTTCTCCTTTGAAATCAATGGGTCTTGAATGCTGTCGGCGCCGGCCCAAGATACGCGACAGACGTATACTCTCTCCGGTGCTGCGCGCAACTACCGGAAGCGCCTTCAGCGATGGTGTATTGATTAACTTCTAAATAATGATTTGTCAAGCCCTATTTTCAATGCTAAAAATTTTTTGGGTGCCAAATCGCCCTTATTTTACAGGCCGATTGGCGGTCGCTAAAGTCAAAAAAACGATTTAAGTTTTGCAACGTCTTTAATTTCAGCGGTTTACAATTTCGTTGAAGGCCGCAGTTGAAGCGCGTATAGTTCGCAACGCCGCGCAACGCGGCCAGAAATTTTTTTTCCTGGAAGGAACAAATTCATGATCTTCGCCGCAATCGGCAGCATAAACGGCAATAAAAATGCGCTCCATTGCGCGCTCAATGCGATCGCCGACATGGGAATTCAGACGATTCTGCACACGGGCGACGCGGTGATGGGCGGCAATGGCGGGAACGAAGTCATTGCGCTGCTGGAAGAATTCGGCGTGATCTGCGTGCAGGGCAACCGGGATCGCATGGTTGTTCGATACTCGCGCAAGCAGGAAACACTGGATCGCAAAGTCGATGAAGCGAGTCTGACGGCGCTGCGCGAGGCCCATGAGTACCTGAGCAGTCAGAATCTGGAACGGCTCCGGGACTGGCGAAAGACCCGCGAATTCATTGTCGAAGGGCTCGCTGGTATCGTGTGCCATGGTTCGCCCGGCAATCCGCGTGAAGTGATCACGGTGGATACGCCCGTGGCAAAGTTGAAGCGCCAGCGCGAAATTACGCGCGCGGATATAATTGTCAGCGGCGGCACCGATGACTTCTTCACGCGCCACGTGGACGGCGCGCTATTCGTCGCGCCGGGATCGCTCACGGCGGAAGAGGGCGTCGCGCGTTATGCGTTGATCAGCACGGAAGAAACACCCTGGAGCGCAACGCTGGAGCGGGTGAAACTGGGGTAAGAGCGACCGAGCCCGCGTTTTTCAAATCCCCGGTAGCGCGTCGAGGAATTCACCCCAGTGGCGAAAGACGTATTCCGCGGTCGTATTTTCCGCGAAGCGATCATTCGCGCCGGCGAAGAGGGCGCCCACACCGCCGACCGCATGCACACCCACGATATCCGTGGGTTCCAGATCGCCTATGTGCAGGAGTTCGTGTGGGGCCACGCCGAGTGCGTCGGCGGTTCGATTAAACATGGCCGCCTGGGGTTTGGCCACACCGAGCTCGTCGGAGAAGGTCATGTGGGTGAAATAGGGTGTAAATCCATGCAAATCCAGCAACTTCTTCAGTGAAGATCCGGGGCTCATGCCGCTGTCGGAGATGATGCCGATGGGGCCCCGTGCGGCGGCCGCTTTGACGGCGTCAAGGGCGCCTTCGATCAGGCCGGGGGGATAGACCAAAATCGACGTGCCGAAGGCGTGGGCCAGTTCGTCGGCGAGCGAATCTGAAATGCTCAGATCCAGATCGCGACATACCATGCGCACCGCATCGATGGGTTCCAGCGTGCGCTGTTCGGCAACGTGAACCTGAAAGAAGTAGTCGTGGGCGGCCTTGAGCGCGCGGCTTACGTCCGCCTGGGGTGCGCCCGTGGCCCGGCAGAAGGCTTCCGCGCGGTGCTCATGGCGCACGTCGCGGTCCTGCTCGCGAAAAAGGGTCATCCAGTAGTCAAAAGTGATGGCGCGGACGGGCATGGGCAACCTTCTAACGAACCAGTTTCTTCAGTTTCCGAAGGATCTTCTTCGCAATTTTCTGGGCGAGGGAAGGGCTCTCGTAGCGATTTCCCTGGATGCCCTGCTCGGCAACCAGATCGCGCAACGACTGGAGTTGTGTCTCGGTCACGCCTTCGGTGCGGTGGCCGAGCTTGCGCGCCGGCGTGCCCGCCCAAATCTCCAGCGGTCCAATATCGCGCGTCACCACGCTGAAGGGGCCCACCACGGCGCCGTCGCCAATCGTGACGCCGGGTCCGATGATGCAGCCGCTGCCAACGAATACGTCGTTGCCGATGTGGATCGGCTTTGAAACGTACGCCACCTCGCGGCAACCCTTCGTGGAGCCCTTGAGCACGGGCATGGTGTCGCAGATCCAGGAGTACTCCGCGATGGCCGTGTAGTTGCCAATCTGGATAAGCTGGTGGGCCTCCGCGGTGCAGCCCCAGCTCAAACCGGAACGGTTCCCGAAGACTATTTTGCCCTCGCCCCGGGTGCGCAGTGTCACGTTGTTGCGGAAGCGGCACAGATCCCCCAACTCCACGTGGCCGTCCACATGAAGACTGGGAATGGGAAACTGGCAGCGCTTGCCCTTGCGGGCAAACTTCCACGTATGTTTCAGCGTGAGCCAGGTGCGTTCAATGGTGTTCATGGGGGCCTTTCGAGACTTCGAGGGGGTATTGTAAAGGAGCACGGCGGGGCGGGGCAACGCGGGGCGGGAGGAGTTGCTCACCTCGTGCAACTGAAACTGTGCGTGGGCCGAGAAAAAGAGGTCACGCAAAGGCGCCAAGGCACAAAGGGCAAAGTGGATCAAGAGCGGCGCTACCAGCGATGGCATCTCGGTCGCATCGCCGTTTATCGTTCCTCGGCGTGTGGAGTACTATGATGGCCTTGTTTCGTCGAGTGAACAGAAAGGGAAAATGGTCATGAAGCCTTCAATCCACCGCCGGCATTTTTGCATCACCGCGATTGCGATCTCGTTGCTCTCCGCGCTTCCGCTGAGGGCCGCCGAGGAGGACAACGTCCTTCTCTTTTCCTTCTTCCGCAACAACGGCGAGGCGGGGCTGTATCTCGCCACGAGCGAGGATGGCCTCCGCTGGGAGGAGGTGCGCAAGGACCACGTGTGGCTCGCACCGAAGGTGGGCGAATCGGTGCTCATGCGGGATCCCTGCATCATCACCGGCGCGGATGGTCTGTTTCACATGGTGTGGACGCCGGGCTGGCAGGAGCGGGGCATTGGCCATGCGAGTTCGAAGGACCTGATTTCGTGGTCGGAGCAGCAGTATGTTCCGGTAATGATGCACGAGCCCACCGCCCGGAATGCCTGGGCGCAGGAGGCCTTCTACGATGACGCCACCGGCCAGTACCTCATTTTCTGGGCCACTACGATTCCGGGGCGCTTTCCCGAGACCGAGGGGAAGGGGGACGGCGAAAACAATCACAGGATCTATTACACGGCCACGAAAGACTTCAAGACCTTCAGCGACACGAAACTCTTCTACGATCCCGGCTTCAATGTAATCGATTCCACGGTGGTGAAGGCGGGGAACGAATACGTCATGTTCCTTAAGAACGAGACCCTCAAGCCCGAGGAGAAGAACATCCGCGTGGCCACGGCGGAGAAAGCGGAAGGCCCCTGGAGTGCGGCCTCGCCGAAGATTACGGGCGACTACTGGGCCGAAGGCCCCTCCGCGGTGCACTGGAAGGGCCAGTGGCTGGTTTACTTCGACAAGTATATGGATCATCGCTATGGCGCGGTGCGCTCCGTTGATCGGAAGACCTGGGAAGATGTTTCGGAGCAGATTGTGATGCCCGATGGCATCCGCCACGGCACGGTCTTCGTCGCGCCCCGCGCGGTACTCGAGGGCCTTCGGAAGGCCGCAGTGAAGTGAGGCCGATGTGGATTTAACCCCCGCTGCGAATACATTTATAATCATCGGCGGGGTACATGGTTCCCGTGCCCGATAGATTCCGTGAGTTTTCCGCATGAACCAGGAAGGAATTTCCCTGTGCGCAAGTTATCTGCCTATACCGTTGTTGGTCTGTTAACCCTGCTTCTTGCGGGTTGCGGCGGCTCTCCGAAAGAAGATGCACAGGGCGGGGAGTCCGGCTCGGCGGCGGATTCGGGGAAGGTACTCCGAATTAACATCAACGCCGAGGTGAAGGATCTCGACCCCCATCTGGTGACGGGCGTGCCGGAACATCGTGTGCTGGCTTCGTTGTTTGATGGGCTCACCGGCGTCGACCCGGCAACCTTCGAGCCCCTGCCCGCTGCGGCAGAGTCGTGGACCATTTCGGAAGACAAGCTGGTCTACACCTTCAAATTGCGGGCCGATGGCAAGTGGTCCAATGGCGATCCGGTGACGGCGAAGGATTTTATCTACAGTTACAAGCGCATGCTGAGCCCGGCGCTCGCGGCGGACTACGCCTACCTGCTTTTTTGCCTGAAAAATGCGAAAGCCTTTAATCAGGGCACGATTGCGAGTTTTGACGAAGTGGGCGCCAAGGCGATCGACGATCATACGCTGGAGCTGACGCTGGAGTTTCCCACACCGTATCTGCTGGCGATGCAGATTCACCAGGCCTGGTTTCCGGTGCATCAAGCCACGATCGAGGCGCACGGCGCGATGGACCAGCGCGGCACACCCTGGACACGGGGCGGGAATCACGTGGGCAATGGCCCCTTCCGCCTTACGGAATGGAGCCCGAATGAAATCATCCGGGTGGCGCGCAATGAGCACTACTGGGAGCGCGACAAGGTTCGGCTTGACGGTATCGAGTTTTATCCCATCGACGATATCAGCACGGAGGAGCGCAGTTTTCGCTCCGGCAAGATTCAGTTGACCGGCGACGTGCCGGAGCACAAGATTGCGGAGTATCAGGAAAAGGACCCGGGACTTATTCATATCGACCCGTATCTCGGTGTTTATTTCTATCGCCTCAACACCACACGCCCCCCCTTCAACGACAAGCGTGTTCGCCAGGCGCTGTCGCTGGCGACGGATCGAGAGGAACTGGCCCGCAACGTGACCAAGGGCGGTCAGACGGCCGCAACGAGCTATGTGCCCCCGGGCATTCCCGGCTATGAGGGAACGCCCCGCCTGGAGTTCAATCCGGAAAAAGCGAAGGCGCTGCTGGCCGAGGCCGGTTATCCCGACGGCAAGGGGCTTCCGCCTGTGGAGATTCTGTACAACACCTCCGAGCAACACAAGAAAATTGCCGAAGTCATGCAGCAGATGTGGCGGAAACACCTCGGCCTGGAAGTGCGACTCTTGAATCAGGACTGGAAGGTCTACCTCGACAGCACCAACAGCCTGGACTACGATCTTGCCCGCGCCGCCTGGATCGGCGACGTCATGGACCCCATGAACTTCCTGGAAATGTGGCTTACCGACGGCGGCAACAACCGCACGGGCTACGCCAACCCGGCTTACGACGCGCTCATCCAGCAGGCCTACGCGGAGCCGGACACCGCCAAACGCTTCGCCATGTTAAAGCAGGCGGAAGACATCATTCTGGACGATCTGCCCATCGTCCCGATTTACTTCTACACCCGGAAGTATCTCCAGGCGCCGGAAGTAAAAGGTTATGTGCCCAATCTGCTGGGCTACCATCGCTTTCAGGACTTTTATATCGAGAAGTGACCGCGCCGATTTGAATGTGGCATAACCCCGATCCCCGGATCGGGGTTTTTCTTTGCCTGCCACCTGCCCGATGCCGCATGCGCCTGTTAAGCATACCGGTTGCAAAAAATCCGGAAGAGGAGTAACATTTATTGCAAATATATCTTTAACAGCCCCTCGGGCGTCAAGAAAAGGACCGGATTTATGGCCACCATGCATTGCGACCAATGTGAACAAACCTTTCGCGGGACAGGCTGCGTCGATCGCGGTATCTGCGGAAAGGACGCGGACGTCGAGTCCGTACAGAAGATTTTGCTCTATGGACTGAAAGGCATGGCGGCATACAAGCACCACGCGCGGCGCCTGGGCAAGACCGACCCCGAAGTGGAGGCTTTCATCGAAGAGGCGCTTTTTGCCACGATGACCAACGTGAACTTCGACCTGATGACGCTGGTGGAGATGGCGCTGGAATGCGGGCGGATGAATCTGAAGACCATGCAGCTTCTGAACGATGGTCACGTGGAGAATTTCGGCATTCCAGAACCCACCGAAGTGACCGAAGGTATCCAGGAAGGCCCCGGCATTCTGATCACCGGTCACGACCTGATGGACCTGAAAGATCTGCTGGAGCAGGCCAACAACGCGGGCGTGAATGTGTACACCCACGGCGAAATGCTTCCCGGCCACAGCTACCCGGGCCTGAAGAAATATCCCCACCTCAAGGGCCACTTCGGCTCGGCGTGGCAAAAGCAGCGCGTGGAATTTGAGCGCTTCGGCGGACCCATCCTGGGCACCACCAACTGCGTGCTGATTCCCTGGGACTCCAATACCTACCTCGACCGCTTCTACACCACCCGCACCACGGCCGTTCCCGGCGCCATGCGCATCACCGACAACGACTACACGCCCATCATCAAGCGCGCGCTGGAAATCGGTCCGCTGAAGCCCACCGAACTGAAGAAGACCACGATCGGCTTCCACTACACCCAGATTCTCAACCACGCCGACACGCTGGTGCAGGCCTTCAAGGGCGGCGACATCCGCCACGTCTTCCTCATCGGCGGCTGCGACGGCGCCGAGCCGGGGCGCAACTACTACGCCGATTTCGCACACGCCACGCCCATGGACTCTCTGGTGCTTACCCTCGGCTGCGGCAAGTTCCGCATCCGCGACTATGACTACGGTACCGTGGCGGGCCTGCCGCGCTTCCTCGACATGGGCCAGTGCAACGACGCCTACGGCGCGATCCAGGTGGCGCTGGCGCTGGCGAAAGCCTTCGAATGCGGCGTGAACGACCTGCCCCTCACGCTGATGATTAGCTGGTTCGAACAGAAGGCCGTGGCCGTGCTGCTGACCCTGCTGTATCTGGATGTGCACAACATCCACCTCGGCCCGAACCTGCCCGCCTTCGTCACGCCCAACGTGCTGGCGCTGCTCCAGAAGAACTACAACCTCAAGCCCGTGGGCACGGATGCGAAAGCCGACGTGGAAGCACTGCTGGCTTCGCTGTAATAAAAACCAACTGCGCCTTGACCGGCGCGGTGGGTCGAAAAGGTCTCACGAGACCTTTGCGGTCCGCCGCGCCGGATTTTTCTTGAGTCGATCTGACAAGTGACAATTGTCTAAGGTAGACTAGGGTATGGTCGGTAGCTTCAAACACAAGGGGCTGAAGCGCCTCTAAGAACACGGTGATGTCAGTAAGGTCAACCCATACTTGCTGGCCAGGGTTGAATTGATTCTTGCCGACTTGGATGCCGCTGAGTCAATCGAGCACATGCGCCAACCGGGTTACAGGTTACACGAACTTCGCGGGAGTCTTCGGGAACACTACGCCGTTGCCGTCTCAGAAAACTGGCGCATCATATTTCGTTTCGAGGGCGGCCTTGCCTTGGAAATCGATCTGGTGGATTATCACTAAGGGAGTCGCAGAACATGCCAATGAAGAACCCACCCCATCCGGGACGGCACGTGCGAGTCAATTGTCTCGAACCCTTGGGGATTACCGTGTCCGATGGCGCCAAAGCCCTGGGGGTGGCACGACAAACATTGAACAACCTGCTCAACGAAAAGTCAGGGATATCACCCGAGATGTCCGTTCGCCTGGAAAAAATGGGCTGGGGTACCGCCGATGGATGGTTGCGCCTGCAGATGAACTACGACCTGAGCCTCGTGCGAAAGCGGGCAGATGCCATTGTAGTTCATCCCATTGCCGAGGCATCGGGACGTTCCTGAATGGGGATGGCGTCCCCCACTGAGCCTTGTACGAGGCCACCTTCCCGCATCCAGTGGAACTACGAAGGGACCTTTTGGTGCTGCATCGAATCGTCGCTCCACATCCGCTGGGACAGGCCCGCGCATCGAACAAATGCCGCTAAAGACAATCGGCCTTTGCTGTATTGCGTTCTTTGCGTTATCAGGCGACGCTTAAGCGCGGGTCCGTCCCTACATGCGTTCTGGCGCGGCGATGCCCAAAATGCCCAGGGCGTTCTTTAGGGTCTGGAGCGTTGCCTTGCAGATCTGGAGCCGCGCGGTGACGAGGGCCTCGTTTTCCGCCTTGAGCACGGGGCAGTCGTTGTAGAAGCTCGAAAACAAGCGCGCGAGCTCGAGGGTGTAGTTTGCGATGGGCGCGCAGGTGCGCTGGTTTAGTCCGCTGGCGACGACGCTGGAAAAGTCGGCGATCTTGGTGAGGAGCGCCCACTCGGCGTCGGCGGTGACGGGGAATACGTCGGCGGGGGTGCTGGACACTTCGGCATCGTGTTTGCGCATGATGGAGTTGATGCGCGCGCAGGAATACTGCACGTAGGGGCCCGTGTCGCCGACGAACTTCATGTTCTCTTCCATGTCGAAGATCACGTTCTTGTTCGGCGTAACCCGAAGCACGCTGAAGCGAATGGCGGCGACGGCGACCTGCTCGGCGATGGCACGCTGCTCTTCGGGGGAGAGATCCTTGCACTGCTCCACGACGCGCTCGTGGGCCAGGCCCGCCGCTTCGTCGAGGAAGTCGGACAGCAGCACGACCTTGCCCTGCCGGGTGGACATTTTGCCGCTCTTGAGCAGGATGTAGGAGTAGTAAATCGGCTCCGGCGCGGGGTGGCCCGCCGCTTCGAGGATGAGCGCAAGCTGCTGGGCGTAGAGTTTGTGATCTTCGCCGAGGACCATCATGTTGATGTCCGCGCCGAGGGCTTCCTTGTCCAGGGTATAGGCTAGATCGCGGAAGCCGTACATGGAGCTGCCGTTGCCCCGAAGGAGTACAAAATAGCGGCCCTCTTCCTGGGTATAGCCGAGCTTGGAGAGGTCCACCACGAGCCGCTGATCTTCGTCGATGAAGACCGCGTCCTTTTCCTTGAGCTTTTCCACGATTTCGTCGAGGCGGGAGTCTTTCACATACTTGGATTCGTGGTCAAAGACATCATAGGTGCCGCCAAGGCGGTGGAGTACTTCCAACTGGCCCTTCAGGCACAGGTCGGTTACCGCAGTGAATTTCTTTTGCGTTTCCGGGTCGCCCTGCTCCATTTTCGCAAGCAGTTCATAACCGGCCTGGGCAAATGCCTCGTCTTCCTTCGCCCGCTCGTTGGCGGCCACATAGGCGTCCAGGATCTGGTCGAAGGTCAGGTTCTTCAGTTCCTCCGCAATCAGCACAAGCAGGCCGATCTGGCGGCCCATGTCGTTCACGTAGTAGTGCACTTCCACATCGTGGCCCTCGAAGCGGAAAAGCCGCGCCAGGCTGTCGCCGATCATGGCGTTCCGTGCCCGGCCCACGTGGGGACTTGCGTTCGGGTTAATGCTGGTGTGCTCCAGCACCACTTTCTTGCCCTGGCCGATGCCATTGGCGCCGAAGGCGTCCCCCGCTTCGAGCACATCACCCACGATCTTCCGGGCGAAGGCCCCGCGATCGAGCTTGAGGTTCAGGTAGGGGCCCGCCGGCTTTGCTTCCAGCACTTCCGGCCCAAAAACAGCCTTTGCCACGATTTCCGCGGCCAATTTCGGCGGCGGAGTCTGCAGTTTCTTCGCCGGAATGAAGAGGGGAATGGCCACATCCCCGAGTTCGAGCTTCGGGGGCACGCCGAAAGAGAAATCATCGGCGGACAACTCGGGAAAGGCGGCCAGGATCGGCGGAATAAGACTGGAAAAGGGATTCACGGGAGGCACCTCGGGGAAAATAGGGGGACTAGCTTACAATAGCCCGTTAGTATAGCGAAAAGGGTATGCGCAGGGCGAGATTCAGACGAGCTTCGAAGCCTTTCCGTCTAGAAGTGGTAGGGAAGTCCCCATCAAACCTCATTTGAGATCATCAATCTCAAGAATTCGTTCCATTCGCGCGGAAGTGGAATCATAGCCATACATTATCCGCCTCATAAATTCGACCGCCGCGAGCCGTTCCTCTGGAGGTCGCCCCAACCAGTACGACAAGTCACTACCTTCGTCGCCGATATCGCAGACAGAAAAGGAAGCGCGATCTATTTCGTCCCATTCCATATTCCTTGCCTTTCACTCGACTCACGCTGCCAAGTATGTCGCCTGATTATATGGACATTCAAACAGGTGAAATTCCTCTTTAATTCGAAACTCCGGTCAGATTTCCATCGCTTCCAGCACCACACCCAGGTCGGTCCGGGCCACGCCCTGGGGCACGGCATGGGTCACGTCGACCTGGGCACACCAGTTGATGTCCGACTCCATACCGATTTTCCGCAGTTTAGCGGCGTGGGGCGATCCTGCGAAGATAGCCTCGATCCCGTCGCTGTCAATACGGTCGCGCCAGGCTTCGAAGGTCGCGCGGCCTTCGCCGATGTTTACACCGGCCTTCATGGCGATGGCGGTGGAGGCGCACCAGTCTTCCTGGGCGTCGAATTCGGGATCGCCGGCGAATCCGGCGGGGATGATGACCACGTCATGCTCCAGGCCGGCCGCCGCGCGGGCGACGGCGGAAGCGTTGATGGTCGTGCCCATGAGCACCGCGTGGGCGCCCCAGGCGGAGACGAGGCGCCCCGCGCCGGTGGTGGTGGTGAAGATGACGCTTCGGCCCCGGGCGTGGCTCGCATCCTGGGGGCTGTTCCCATAGTCGAAGCCCTGGGGGGGCAGGCCGCCGCGTTCGCCAAACAGCAGCGCGCCGGAATGAATGTCCTTTGCACGAAGGGCTTCCTCCACCTCGCGCACGGCCAGAATGGATTTGGCGCCGTGATGGCAGAGCATGGCGGCGGTGGCGCTGGCCCGGAGGGCGTCCACGATAATGGCGGTGCACTTGTGTGCGACCGCAAATTCACACCCCGCTTCCCCCTCGATGATATGCCAGCGCATGGGTCTACTCCCGGGTGCCTGCCGGAACCGCCATGGCGTTCCGGGCCTGTATCCTGCGAACGATGGCGGGGCCATGCTCGCGGCTGTTTTCCACAAATACGACATTCGATTCGCAGCCGGCGCACAAGGTACCGGCCACGAAGATACCCGGCACGGTCGTCTCGTGGGCCTCGTCCAGCACGGGCTTTCCGGTGGCCCGGTCCACGATGGCCCCGGTGCTCTCAAGCAGCGCCGTGTCGGGCTCATAGCCCGTCATGGCGAGCACGAAATCATTGGCAACGCGCACAATCTCGCCGGTATCCGTGCGGAGCGTGACGTCATCCATGCCAATCTCGAGGACTTCGCAATTGCGCCAGGCCTGAATGGAGCCTTCCTTGATGCGGTTCTCGATATCCGGCTCCACCCAATATTTCGTGTGGAAGCGGTCTCCCCGCATGGCCACGGTGACATCCGCGCCGTCGCGGTAGAGTTCGAGGGCGACTTCGGCGGCGGAGGAGCCGGCGCCGATGATCAAGACTCTGTGGTCGGCGTAGTAGTGGGATTCCTTATAGCGGTGGCTCACCTTCGGTAAATCGCCGCCGGGAATGCCCAAGGGACGGGGACTGTCGTAGAACCCCGTCGCGAGCACCACGTTGCGGGCGATCCAGTGCTGTTCCCGGCCAAAAAGGTCCCGGGCGGTGACGTGGAAGACGCCGTCCGATTCTTCGATCCGGGTCACTTCGTGATAAGTGACCACATCAAGTCCGAAATACCTTACAAAGGCGCGGCAATAGCGGAGGTACTCCCGGCGTGTCGGGTTTTTCTCGTCGATCAGCAGGGGAAAACCGCAGAGTTCCAGCTTGTCGAAGGTGGAGAACCAGCGCATGTAGGTCGGGTGTTTGAGCAGGGCGCCACAGACCGGGCCCTTGTCGATGGCGATTGCACGCAGGCCCGCGCGCTGGGCTTCACGCAGGGCCACCAGGGCGGCGGGCCCGGCGCCCACGGCGAGGAGATCAATCGCGTCTTCGCTTCCGGCATGTGTCACAGGGGTACCTCCAGCCGGTCCGCGGCGGGGGCGATGGCCGGGCCGGCGACGAAATCGGCAGAAGCCCGAGTGTAGCACATTGCGGGGGTGCTTGGCATCTAACCCGTGCATTTTACAGGGGTTATTTGCACCCATTGACCGGCATGTGCTAAATTCGTCAGGTTTACCAAGTTGTGAATCCAGCGGCCCAGGGCCGTTTCATGCCGGTCGGGTCCCATCGCGGCCTGTTTACTTACATTGGAGGTTTTTTTCGGTGCATATCTTTCGAGATCACAAGCGGGCCATGCTCATATTCATGTTTGTCGCTATCGGCCTGCCCATGTTGTTCTTCGGCGTACCCACGTCCAATCCGGGCATGGATCAGGGCATGGACGTGGAGCTGGCCAAGGTGGCCGGCATTCCAATCATGGCGTCCGAGTTCCGGCGCAATCTGGAGATGGCGGCCCGGCGCAACGCCAGGGGCGGCGAGCAGCCCACCTACCTCCAGCTTGAAGAGCAGGGTATCGCGGGCGAAGTGATGCAGGAAATGCTGGCCTCCGCGCTGATCAAGCGCGAGGAGCAGAAGCGCAAGTTCAAAGTGGACCAGCCCCTCCTCGAAGAGCGTCTGCGCGACGATCCCAGCTTCAAGGATGACGCGGGCACCTTTATCCCCGCACGCTACAATGCCTGGGTAACCAACAACGAGGGCATTAAGTGGGACGAAGTCTTCGCCGGTGTTCAGGAGCAGGTGTCCCGCCAGGTCTATATGGAGACCGTGCTTGCGGCGGCCAACCGCGTTCTCGACAAGGACATCGAGCAGGAACTGAAAGACAACGCCACCAAAATCCAGATGGAGTATGCGAAGATCGAAAAGCCCGTGGTGCCCACGGAAGAAGAGATCGCGGCGTACTACGAGGCGAATAAGGCGCGCTATCAGAAGCCCGCGACCCATACGGCTGAGTTTGTGGCCCTGTCCCTGCTGGCCGAGCCGAATGACAAGGTGAAGGAAGTACTGACGAAGGCCCAGGCCGGCGAGGATTTTGCGGCCCTGGCGGACCAGTATTCCGAATTGGAGACAAAAAACGGGGGCGAGCTGGGCTGGATCTCCGAGCGCCCGACCGAACTGGACTATCGCAAGCCGCTCTTCGCATTGGCCAAGGGCGGTGTGAGTGAGCCGGTGCGCGGCCCCGGTGGCTTCTATATTTACAAGGTGGAAGACGAGCGCATGACGGGTGGCGAAGCGGCCCCGGCGGAAACGCCTGCCCCCGCCGATCCCGCGGCCGCCCCAGCGGAAGCGGCCCCCGCCGCGACGCCTCAGGTGCGCGAAATTTTTGCCCGCCACATCTACATCAAAGTTGAACTTCCCGCGGACGCCAAGTCCGCGCTGGAGCTGAAGGCCCAGGAGCTCTCGGCGAAGGCGAAAGAGTTGGGCAACCTTTCCAAGGCCGCCGAGGCGCTGGGTTACAAGACCAGCCTCGCCGAAGGTTTCTCGGTGGAGTCCCCGGATATCAATGGTATTCCCCGGGTCGATGCGTTCCAGTTCCGCCGCGTGGTGGATGAAGAGGGCATGAAGAAGTTCAACAAGCAGCCCTTCGAATTCCCCGTTATCACCGCGAGCGAAAACCTTTATGTGGCCGAAGCCGTGCTGACCACCGAAGGCGCGATTCCGGCGCTGGAAGAAGTCCGCACCCAGGTGACGGACGACGTGATTGCCGAGCGCAAGCAGGGCGAGGCCTACAAGGCGGAGATTACGGCCCTGGCCAACGAGATCAAGGCCCAGGCGAAGACGCTGGACGAGGTCAAGGAGAAGTTCCCCGACCTGAACCTCGAAATCAAGGAGACCGCCCCCTTCTCCAAGAGCGAGTTCCTGTTCCAGCAGCAGATCTACCTCCAGACCCAGGACATCTACGCCGCGCTGGAAGGCAAGGCGGAGAACGAACTGGCCGGTCCCCTCACGGACTTCCTCGGTGCTTCCTACCTCATCGCCCTCACCAAGCGCGAAGAACCCACGGAAGAGGCGAAGGCCAAGTGGGACGAAGAAGGCAAGGCCTTGCGCGACCAGCGTCGCCAGATGGCCGGCATGCAGCTTCTGCAGGACTACCTGAAGGACCTGCGTGAACGCGAACTGGAGCGCGTGGACTGGAGCATCGATCAGAAGGTCTACGACGCGATCATCGGCCGCGACGACACCACGGCCACCGAGACGCCGGCGAACCCCGCTGCGGAATCCGGTGTGACCCCGGCCACGGGCGCGGAAGCACCCGCTGAGCCCGCTCCCGCCCCGGCGGCGGAGACGGCCCCGGCCAATCCGTAATACGCGATGTAAATTCTATGCCGGCCTTCTCCTTCGCGGGAAGGCCGGTTTTTGTTTGGTGGTGGCGGACGCCCGTCGCGAGTTTGCGGGGACAATCTCCTTTGACACTTCGCGTCTTCAGTAGACATTGAAGCTTGGTGGATTTTACCCCCCCTACCCCCCCGCAAGCGGGGGGGACCTTGATTGTCGAAGTGAACTTCCTGGTTCCCCCCCGCTTGCGGGGGGGCAGGGGGGTAAGTCCCCAAGTAAATGATGGCCGCCTTGCCATTCGAGATACCCCGCTCCGGCACTTTCAGAGAAACACAAACCCTGGCTCACCCCTGAGGATATTCCCCATCATGGCCGAACTGGAACCCCACTACGCCGATATCGACATTGCCAACCTCGCGCCCATACCGCGCAACCCGGTGCATGTGGTGCTGGACAACCTGCGGAGCGCCTTTAATGTAGGCTCCATCTTCCGCACCTGCGACGCGGGCGCCGTGGCGCATATTCACCTGTGCGGCATGTCGGCCCACCCGCCCCATAAGAAACTGGAAAAGACGGCCCTCGGCGCCTTTGCCTATGTGCCCTGGACCTACTACGAGCGCACCAAGGATTGCCTGGCGGCGTTGCGGGAACAGGGTATTCCCATTGTCGCCATCGAAGTGGCCGAAGGCGCGGAAGACATGCACGAGTTTCAGTGGCCCAGCCCCGTCGCCATCGTCTTCGGCAACGAGGTCAACGGCATCCACGAGCGCAACATCGCCCGCTGCGACCACGTGGTGAAAATCCCCATGCACGGCTACAAGAACAGCATCAACGTGGCCAATGCCTTCGGAATCGTGCTCTATGATATCTTGGGGAAGCGGAAAGTAGTTGATAGTTGATAGTTGACCGTGCGCGGCCGCGAAACTACGCGGGCCCTTGCGACTCATACGACACATACGACACATACGACACATACGACTCATACGACCCGTACGACCCGTACGACTCACACGACCCATACGACCCATAAGACCCATAAGACCCATAAGACCCATAAGACCCATAAGACCCATCCCGCGGCGGCATCGCCGCCAGAATTCCAGGGCACCTTGGATCACGCGCTCTTCAAAAAACCCGAGGATCTTGATGGTGAGCCTCCGATGGCCATCGGCGGGAAGGCCGCTGGTCTGCTGCGGCTCCACTCGGCTGGGGCCCCGGTGCCGCCGTGGGTGGTGCTGCCGGCGGACGCGGTGATCCAACTCCATTCAAATGCCACTGAAACCCGCCTGGCGCTCGACGCCCTCTTCGCGGAGTTAAGCCCCAATGGCGAAGGCCTGGCGGTGCGCTCCTCCGGGCTGGGGGAAGATCAGTCCGCCGCTTCCGCCGCCGGGATCTATGAAACCTTGTTCTGCGCATGCGCGGCGGAACTCCCCGAGGCGATCGATGCTGTGCTCAAGAGCGCACGCACTGCGCGGGCCTCGACCTACCGCAGCGACAAAAGCCCGAGCGCCATGGCGGTCATTCTCCAGCGCCGCATTACGCCCATCCTCTCGGGTGTCGCATTCTCCGCCCATCCCGGCCGCGCGCGTTATGATCGGGTGCTTATCGAGGCGGTCCACGGGGATTGCGGCGCGCTGGTGGATGGCACCGCGACACCCAGCCGCTTCGAAGTGGATATGGAGCGCGGTGCGATCGCGCAGGTCGAAACGGGTGCGCACGGACCGGATCAACTGGATGAAAAACTCGTCGCGGCGTTACTCGGCTGGCTGATCAAGCTGGAAGAGAATTTCGACGCCGCGCTGGACATCGAATGGGCCGCGGACACTGCGGGGCTCTGGCTCCTTCAGGCCCGACCCATCACGCGCCTCGCGCTGGCACCTTCGCTGCGCCCGCCCGTGCCCGCCACATCATGGTTTCTCGATCAGCGATTCCATGAGCCCATCCACCCCGTCACAAGGACCACGCTGCTGCCCCTCATCGTGCGCACCGGTATTGAAGAGGCGCTTCAGTTGCGGGGCATCGCCGTGCCGACGCCCCTGACCTTCGATTTTGGCGGGCAGGTCTACGTGTCCCTGGAGGCGTACCATCGGCTCCTGCGCAATCTGCCCGCGTGGCTGCTCACGCCCGACCTGCGCCAGCTCTATCCCGAAGGCAGAGCGCCGGGTCGCCTGCCGGGTCCCGGTTTGTTGTGGACCGGAGTCCCCGTGCTCTGGCGCGAGCGCAGGCGCGTGCTGGGCAACCTCCGCGCCTGGGATCGGTTTCGCGATGACCTGGGCGCACGTCTGGCCGCGATCCCCGAGCCCTTCGCCGACGACGTGGCGGGGTGGTATGCGGCCTGGGAAGAACTGGATGCATTGACCGAAGAATTTCTGTGCCTCCACCGCTGGAGCATAGTGCTGGCGGACTATGCCTTCAACGCCTTCCTGATGCTGACGCGTCCGCTGCCCCGCGCGCTGCGGGAGCGCCTGCGCCAGCGGCTGCACGGGCAGGTGCGGTTGGTGACGGCCGAGGCCAATGCCGCCCGCGAGGCCGTCTCCGTCGGCGATCAGGCCGCCGTGGCGGCGTTCTTGCGCGCCTTCGGCCATCGATCCGCATCGCTGGACTATGCCGCGCCGACCTGGGCCGAGATTGCGCCCTTCGCGGGCGTGGCGCCACAGCCGGAGTTGGCGGCATCGCTCCCGACCATATCGTCCCAGACCCGGAACGTCCTCGCACGCCTGCTGGAAATGCGCGAGGAGCAGCGATTCCACTGGGAGCGTATTCTCGCGCGCCAGCGTGCGCTGTTGCTGAGCGCGGGCCGCGCCCTGGAGGCGAAAGGCCTGCTTGAAGCGAGCACGCTGATCTGGTGGCTCACGTGGGACGAACTACGACAGGCCATGACCGCGGGGCGTGCACCCGACCCGGTCCGCATCGCTCAGCGCAGGCGTGAGCACCGCATCAACGTGCCCGTGCGGCGACCGACTCACCTTGGACGGTGGAAACAGGATGGCGACGACTCGACCGCCACGGTGCTTCGAGGTGTGGGCGCTTCACCCGGCGTGGCCCGGGGTCGGGCCCAGGTCTTCCAACAGTTGAATGCCCTGCCGGAGCATTTGCCCGAAGGGTGTGTGCTCGTGCTGCCCTGCCTGGATCCCGCCTGGACCCCGGTGCTGCGTCACGTGGCGGGTCTCGTGATCGAGCGGGGCGGGCTGCTGTCCCACGCGGCAATTATCGCACGGGAATATGGGATACCGCTGGTGATTGGTGTGCCAGAGGCGACGGAGCGGATTACGACGGGGGCTATGATCGAAGTGGATGGGGATTCGGGTGTAGCGCGGATTGAAGGATAGCCCGCCTCACGCGCACTGCAATACCATCCACACCTGATCGAAGCGCTTCGCCGCGAGATCCTGATCTTTGATCCAGAAATAGAGTGTGCCCATATCGCCCCACATCATGCCGGCGCGATCGTCGGAGTCGAGCTGGAAGAGCAGGCGCCAGTCGGCGGCGCCGGGCTCCAGATCTTTTGCGCGGGGATCTTTATAGCCCGTTTCGTCGCCACAGTAAAGGCCGTTGCTGACGAGCTGGCATTCGAGGCGCATGTCGCCCTGAATGGTATAAGGGTAGCCGAGGACCTGGTGGGCCGCGCCCTCGTAACACTGCTGGTATTGATCCATGATGTCTTCAAGCATGGCCGCTTCGCGCGGGCTCTTTCCGTCGAGGTAATCGTCGATCAGGTCATCGGGCAGGGACTCGCCGCTTTCGATGAACATGGAAGCCAGGGGGTAGCAGCCCTGCTCGGGCAGGCCGGCGGGCCATTCGTTGATGGCTGCCGGTTCAAAGGGCTGGGGGAAATAGAGCACCCGCCAGCTTTCGCGATCTTCGGGCCTGAAGCCCCAGGTGCGCTGGTCGGCGTCGTAGAAGAAGGACAGGAGTCCTTCCTTCGGCAGGGGCGTGTCGGGGTTCAGTTCGGCGAGTTCCGCCAGATCAATCTGCCCCAGAAAGGCGAGGGGTACGCCCTCCCAGACGGGCCAGAGGGCGATGTCGGGCAGGTCGGGCGCGCCGCCCAGGCGGCTGCGTGGGCTTACATCTTCTTCCGCGGCGGGAACCAGCCTGAAGCAGGGCCTGGACGCGTTCTCGGCCGCGCTGGCCACGTCATCAAAGCCATTGGCACGGAGCGCCTCCGCCAGTTCCGAGACCGTCGGCGAGTGAATCTCCGCGAAATACTTGCGCTCTTCCGCGTGGTAGGCGAGTACTTCGGAGGGTGTGGTGAGCGCCGTAGTCTTCTGGATCTGCCAGTAAATGAAGCCCAGGGCGCCGCAGGTGATGAGCAGGATAAAGGCCAGGAAAATCATGGGGATTCCTCGTAGTACCGTTCTGATGCCGGGCGATTACACGGCGGTGTCGCGCAGGAGCGAGCCGATGCCCGCCGCCAGGGCGCGCCCGGTTTCCCGGGTGAAAGGGGGAATATCGAGAATCTTCGGCACCACCACCGCGCCGTAGTTTCCGCCGTCGGCCGGATCGTAGGATTTGGGATCCGTCACATAGCCGAGGGCGCCATCAGCGTACCCCACGACGAGGGTGTTTTCAAAGGGCGACTTGTGGCGGATATCGAGGCCGTAGAAACTGTACAGCTCGGAGGCGTGGAAGGCCAGGGCCGTGTTGCCGAGCTGGATGCAACTGATGGGCGCCGCGAGCGTGGGGCTTGTCCAGGCCTTGGCCCGGCTGGCCTCATACCAGTCCTTCGCAAAGCCCGCGTCCACCCAGTTGCCGTTGTTGCACTTCTCCGGCGCGGCTTCATATTCCTTCAGCCACTGATTGTACAGTGCGATGTCGAGGGGCATGTCGAAGGGTCGGGTCATGGCGCGCAGCACGTCCACGTCCACTTTCTCCAGCTTCGTCATCGCGCGATCAATCGCGGTGAAGACCGCATTGGCCGAAGGTTCCGCCTGGCCGATCCATTTCACGCCGTCGCCGGGGTTGACATCACCCGCGTGTCCCTGAAGAAAGGAGGGCGTCATCTTGAAGTTTTCCTTGACCCGATTCGCCACCAGACCGGGCCAGTCCGGCCCCGCCAGGCCGTCGCCGTAGCACACGGGATGGGAGGAGAAGTGATACCACAGAATGCCGGGCTTGCCTTCGGCCCGCTCGAAATAGAGCACCTGCAGCAGCGTGTCCAGCCATCGCTCGTCGTCCGTGGACTCCGCCGCAAAATCCCCGTCCGTCTTGGCGGGTGTCTTGATAGTGCGGTTGAAGTTGCCGCCCTCGGCCGGGCTCCCGCCGGTGAACATCACCGCCGCCGCGCAGTCCGCCTGGGCCTGGGTCACGGCCTCCAGGCATTTCTCCTCCACCAACTTCATGTACTCCTCCGGCACAGTGCCCCACTGGCGCAGGTAGGCAAAGGTGGGCATGGAGTGGGTGTGGGTCGCGCAGAGGCGCACGTTGGCTGCGGGGATACCCGTCTTCGCCTCGACCGCCTTTTGCACCCGTTCCGCCATGGGCGTGGTCACCGCGAGGATGTCGATGGACAAAATGGCGACCTGGGTCAGGTTCTGCTGCAACACCAGCGCGCGCACGGCTGTGGGCTGGCGGATATCGGTGATAAAGCGCGGGTTTCCGCCGATGGGGTAGTGAAAGCCGGCCAACTCGATGCCCTTCGGCGGCGTGGAATCCACCGTCGCCTCGCCCGCGCGCAGGGTCATATCGCCCTGGGCAAAAGAAAGAATCTGCGGCCCCGTCAATGCGCCCAACGCGGCCCCGGCCCCCAGGGAGCGGCGGATGAAAGAGCGGCGGCTGAGGGGGGCATGAGAATGGCGTTTCATGGGCGCGTCCTTGGTTGGGAAAAGGGGTGTTGCTGTCCAGAAGCGGTAACCGTTCACGGGATCGCACAGGGACTGACGCGGACCCGATTGCCGTGGTGGCAAAAACGTCATCAACCTGAAGGTGCTCTCTGCCGAGCACGATTCACTGCAAAGTCCGTGGCTGTCCCGTCGTGGCCCGAGCGCACTCGGTGCAATCAAAACGCCCGTATTCAGGGGCAGTGTCGCGGCCTGGGCACGTGTTGGCGGATCGCGTGCATTTCCCAGACGACGGGACAGCCACGCCCTTCCCGGTGCAATTCCCTTGAAGTAGTCCTCTTGAGAACAGCATCACGAACTTCAACACCCGATGCCTGGGCGCGTCAGTCCCTATGTGATCCCGTGAATGGTTACCAACAAGAGTGTAGCAAGTGGATGCGCGATCAACAAGCATCAACGCCGGGGTTGGCGCCCGGACGAAATCTTCCCAACGCCATGCTATCAGCAGCCAACGGTCGTCCATTCGGCGACCTTGCCCACGAGCTCGCCTTCCTTTGCGGCGCTGGAGAGGTAGAGAATGAGGTGGGTCACGTTGTAGTGCGATGTGGCGTCAAAAAGAAGGTCTATCTTGCCGTCCCGATCAAGATCACCCGCCCACACCAGGCGCGGGTCGGCTTCCTCCTTAAGTTCGGGGATGGTCTCCAACACCTGCCTCTTTCCGTCGCAGTAAATCTTGATTTGGTAATTGTACAAACCGACTTCGCGATACTCCGACTCTCCCCTGGCCTCGCCCAAGGCAGTCAGACCGAGGCAGGGGCCCTCTTTCTTGCCATCCATCGTTATAGTGCCGGCTTGGCCGGGATACAACATGCGCGGCAGCGACTCCGTATTTGCCGCGTCGAGCCGCCCCTCTTTCAGTCCCTTGACCCCATGCACCAGCAGCACCGGCTCCGCTTCCTGCGGGACCTTGACCAGCTTGCCCGTGGCCTGGCCTTCCTCGTCCACAATTGCGTCGTGTTCGATGGTGATGGTCACCGGGGCCTGCTGGAGCGTGAAGCCGTCGCCCTCCGGGAAGATACCCCACCAGTCGGGACCCGACTCGGCGGTGACTTCGTCGCCATGGTGCAGGCCCGTGGTGAGGATCTGGACCGTGTCTTCCGCGATGATGCATTGTGCTGCGGCCAGGATGGCAATGAGGCCGGTGTATCGGGTCATGTTCTTCATATCTCTTGTTATCCCAGGACGAGCCAGAGTGTTCCCACGATCGCCCCCAGTAGCATCGCGAGTCCGGTGAACGAAAAAACCAGCCGCCGCCGCACCAGTGCCGCGATGCTTTGTTCACCCGCTGCGGCTTGAATCTTGGCGGCATAGGCCTGGAGCGTCGCGTCGTCCAACTCGTCCGTCTCATCCGGTTGAATTGGATCGCCAAGCGTGAAAATGGGCGCGTTGCGCCCGAAAAGCCACAGTCCGGCTCCGGCCACGAGCGCGAGCAGCGTTAGCACGATAGCGAGTACTAAATTGGACACAACAGGCACCCTCCCGATTGAAGCGCGGCATAGAATCCGTGCACTTCCGAGGTCAACAAAAAAAACCCACCACGGAAGGCACGGAAAACACGGAAGTGGGAGTCGGGCGCATTCGTCCGCGTACTCCTACCTCATTTCTTTTCGTGTTCCGCCGTTCCGGCCGCCAGGACGTCCATTTCCCGTGCCGGGTCTTCATTGACCTGGGCCAGGATTTCCAGCGGCTTCTTTGCGTCGAGCCATTGGACCTTGCCGGTCGCGAGGTCGTAGATCGCGCCCACCACCTGAACGGTGTTGGCCGCCGCCATTTCCCGCACGGCGGCGCTGTGGAGGAAGACATCATGGATGGCCTGCCAGACGTTTTCCTCCACTTCAAAAGAGACGATCTCGCTCTCCTTCGCGTCGGGGTGGGCCGCTATCGCGCGCTCAACGGCGGGGCCGATATTGTCCACCAGCGGCGGGATATTCTTTTCCAGGGCGTGTCCTTCGCCGTGGGCGGCCTGATTGACCGCCTTCACCGCGCCACAACCCGAGTGTCCGAGCACGATCAGCACGGGGGTGCGCACGTGGGCCAGACCGTATTCGATGGTGCCGACTTCATCCACGTCCGCCACGTTGCCCGCCACGCGCACCACGAAGAGATCCATGATGCCCGCGTCGAAGAGCAACTCCACCGGCACCCGGGAATCGGCGCAGGACAGGACGGTGGCCACGGCGAAGTTCGCCTGGTCCGATGCTGCGGCCAGGGCGATGCGCTCCGGATCGCGATGGGAACCGGTCGCTTTGCCCTCGGCGAAGCGGGCGTTTCCTTCTTCGAGCCCCTTGAGGATTTCGGTGGGTGCGGGCTTTACAGCGGCCACTTCGCCCGAAGCGTGTTCCGCCGCCCAGGCGCCGGGCAACAGACTCAATGCGAGCACACTCGTCAGGATTCGTTTCATCGTGGCAATCCTCTATGGTTCCATGGCTAACGCGGTTCGGGGCGGCATTGAGAATTCCAAGTCATCCACCCGCATCAGTATAACACCGCTACGAAGACGCGGTTGCAAGAGAAATGGCTGGATCGTGCTCTTTCCGTCAAGGCCGATCCGCTTCCGGTGCCTTGTCTCCGTCGGTCTTTTCGGCCTGGCTGGCGCGCCAGCGGGTGTAGCCATAGGCCACGGCCAGCAGCGCGGCGCCCAGGAATAGCATGGCGCCCACGCGGTAGAGGCCCTGGAGACGCCAAACGTCGATAAGGAAAGCGCGTGACAGGGCCAGGGCAAAGACGCCGAGGCCCATGTAGCGGAACCAGGGCTGGCGGGTGAAGAGGGCCCAGCAGAAGATCGCGAGGCCCCAGGCCGTCCACGCCATGGTGAGATAGAAATTCTGAATGGTGTCCACGCGGGAGAGGCAGAGCACGCCGAGCAGCGTGGGCGTGCCCGCGAGCAGCACCGTGATTGTGGTGACTTGTCCGGGCGCGATGGCAAGGCGGACGCGGTTCAGCACCAGCGTCACCCCCCGTTCGGCCGCGAGCCAATAGACGATGAGGGCGGCGTAGCCGGCCCACAGCGCGCCCAGGGTCATGCCGTGCTCCGTGGCGACGATAAGGGGAAACGTGGCCAGGGCTCCGGTCAGGAGGGACAAAGCGCCGGCGGTGCGGCTTCGGAAGAGGGCGGCATAGGCCAGAAAGGCGCCGGCGATGACGGCCATGCCGCTGTAGTGCCAGCCGTGATCGCCCATCTTCCCGTTCCAGGCCAGGCAGACCACCCAGGCGCAACACAGCATCACCCGCGCGGGCCACGGTTTGTTGAAGGGATTGCGCAGGGTGAGGAAGCGATCGCCCGCGATGGACAGCGCGACCATGGCGAGCGCTCCGATGTGCCACCAACGCGTTTCCGCGAGACTTTGATTCGACAGCCACGCCACCAGCGCCACCGCCATAAGGACCGCGCCCAGACTGGCCATGGCGCGTGCGTGAAGCACCAGCAGCGCGACAGCGAAGGCGGCTGCGGCACCAGCGAGGACAACGGCATGAAGATGGTCTGGACAGTACGCATCGACCATCCAGATCGTGTTCCACGCCGCGCAGCCATAGAGGAGATAGGGCATGGGCAGCAAACGGTGAAAGGCCAATCCGGGCCGCCCGACGCCCCATCCGCGATGCTCCACCGCCGTGGCGGCGGCGGCGGCGAGGATGACGCCCCGAAGGGCCCGGAAGCCGTCTGAAGTCTCAAACGCTACCTGGGGTGACACGACAAGGGTGAAGACCGTCAACAGCACCGCGAGGAGGCCCAGGTTGGCCGCGCCCGTGACGGCGGCATAGCCCGTGGCGAGGAGGGTGATGGCCCCGGCGCCGAGGAGCGCCATGGGCGGAGCGGTGCGCTCCTGAAGCCCCGTGGCGATAATCACCGCCGCGCCGATCGCGGTGAGATGGGCCAGCAGCAGGTGGTTCCGTTTCCAGGCGCCCTGTATGCCGCCGTCCAACGCATGGGATTCAAATCGTGCGGGCAGGAAGCGGCGGAAGAGCTCCGAGGTCCCTGCAGCGGCGACCACACACGCCACGGCCACGAGGAGTCCGTTGGGTTCCGGAGCCTGGCCGCCGAGGATCTGAATCAGCCAGCACGCGAGACCGAAGGTCAGGTAGAAAGCGCAACCCGCGAGTACGGGTGCGGAGCGAAGGGCCAGACCCAGCCCCGCCGTCGCAAGTCCCAGCACGGAGAAGGCGGGCGCGCCGTAGTACAGGGGAAAGAGGGCGCGGATCTGGCCCGCTACCAGCAGCGCGCCAAAGGCCATGAGCACGTGGGCCAGGAGCATGCGGCTCGGAAGGATGGGGGCGCCTTTTTCCTGCTCCAGCATCTCCAGGCTTCCGCAGAGGTCGCGGAATAGCGCTGGACCCCGCCAGGGACCCTGGGGGAAGGTGTGCCAGGGCGTCACGCGATACAATTCCGCGATCGCCCAGAACACGGACATCGTGAGCAGCGCCACGAGCACCTGTCCCGTGTGGCCTGGTGTACCGAGCAGCGGAAACCCGCCCTGGTCCAGGGTATACCAGCCATGGGCGAAGGCCACGAGGGCCGTGCCGAGGGCGAGGAGCCGCCCCACGGCGCGTTGCGAGCGCCGCGCCGCCGCGAGGAGGGCGAGCGATTGCAGGGCGATGGCGAGGGTCACGGAAGGGCCATCCAGCCATGCCGCAAGGCCCGCCGTCGCGAGCATGGAGGCCTTGGTGAAGTAGATGTTTGCGAGGGAGTCGGGCCGGACATGGCCCGCGCTGCGGATATGGCCTCCCGCGGTCCAGGCCGGGATGTAGTGGTCCTCGGCGTGCAGCTCCCTCAGGGTGTAACTCCAGCCCATACCTCCCGCGAAGGCGGCTGTGGCGAAATAGAGGAGGTATTCCTTCCCCTGGGCGAATTCAAAGCCCTGCATCAGGGCGAGGCCGAGGAGCAGGAAACCACCCGTATTCAGGCCGCAGTAGATATTGCGGGTCCGTGTTCGTGTGGATGCGTGTTCATAGGGCGTGAAGCGATCGGCCAGCGCATAGAGCACGAGGTAGGTCGCAAGCACGGCCATGCCCAGGGCGAAGTCCATCGGCGCACCGCTCGGGGGCGCCTGGGCCAGCCAGAAGAACTGGTTGAGGTAGCTGCCTATCATGGCGCTCATGGCCACGCTGTACCAGCCGTTCCGGATGAGGAAAAAGGCGCTGCCGATGCCAAGGACCAGCAATCCGCCCACCGCCGCGCGGCTGGGGGTTTCGAGGGACAAGGTGGACAGGGCCACGGTGAAATGACCGAGGAGGGTCATGGAGAGGGCGATGAGGGCGGACTTGCGCCACTGGGCCACGGCGCCCCATGCGACGACCAGCAGGGCCAGCAGGAAAAGCGTGAACTCCTGACTCGGTGCGATGCGCGTCGGCGGGATATACCAGGTAGCGAAGGTGACGAAGTACAAGAGGCCGAATCCGCCGCCCATGAGCACTCGGGCGTAGCCTGCGTATTTCTTCTCCAGCTTCCAGCCGATGCCGCCGAGGCCCAGCGCCAGGGCATAGCCCAGGGCCACCCGCGCAAAGGGCATCCAGGGCGAATCGCGGAATTTGTCCGATACAAAGGTGAGCCCCCAGACGAGACCCAGCGCCATCATGAAGATACCGATGCGGGGAAGCCACCACGTGGTAAGGGCCATTTCCCAGCCCATGCCTTCCGGCGGGCCGAAGCGGCGGGGCCTCTTGGGGGGCGGTGGCGGCACGAGGGGACGTCGGGGAAGCACCGGGGGCGCGGGGGCGGTCGGCGCAACCTTCGCGGCAGGCGGGAAGGAAGGCGCCGCCTCGCTTTTCACAGCGGCGGGCTCGGCTACAAAGGCCGAGGCGGGCAGTGGCGGTGGCATGGGGATTTCCGGCGCTGCCACCTTGATCGCGGCCACGGGCTTTTCCGCCCCCGCATTTTCCCGCGCTTCCACTTCATCCAGGCGTTGGGCCAGGCGGGCAACGCTTCGTTGCACACGCTCCAGCTCCGCCCGAATCTGGCTGATTTCGTCGCGATTGTTCATGGTAAGGGCCTCCTCACTCCACAGGGTACCACGCTGGCACGGCACAAGTGTACCACAAAACAGTTAGAAGTCAAACGGTAAATCGTCTTACTCAATTTGTGGAGGGGACCCAAAATTCATCCCCCCGATTTTCGCGATTACGTGTATAATGCTTTCAGTGAACGGCAAAAACTCGTCGGCCTGGCAGGGGTCCGACGGGCACACGCGCCCGAACTCCGGGCGTGGGTAGGTGGCACATGCGAGAACACCGTGGTATAGATGCCCGGGACTCCTGGGAAAGCACGGAAGTGTACGAGCGCAAGCTTCGGAGCACGGAGCAGCGCCTCTCCGCCGTGACCCATGAATTGGCCCTTCGCTCCAACCAGCTCGCGCTCATCCGCGGGCAGATGGCCGAAGCCACGGAGCGGCGAATCGAAGAAGAACGGCTCAAAGTCGTGCTTCAAATGGCGGGCGCGACGACCGCCGAGCTCGATCAGCCCCTGGTGGAGTTGCTGCGCGTCAGCGCGGAGCTCGAAGCGGACGCCTCGTGCACCCCGGCCTTGAGCGCCAGAATCGCCGATTTGAAGTCCCACGCGAAGCAGGTGCAGCAGATCATCGACCGTATCCAGCATGTGCAGGCGGACCTGCTCCTTCCGGTGAGTTCGGCCACTTCGATGGACGTGCCCGAAGGCCGCTACCGCGTGTTGATCGTGGAAGGCGAAGATATCTTTGCTTCGAGCGTTTGCGACTTGCTTGAGCCCTGGTCCGCCACACTGGAATTGAGCCGCGCTTCCGACTGCGCCAGTGCCGAGAAGGCGTTGCTGGCAAACCGCTTCGATCTGATTCTTTCGGACTATCAATTGCCCGATGGCGCTTCCCTGGACCTTTTCACCCGGCTCGCCCTCCAGATCGAGTTGCCCCCCTTCATTCTCATTTCCGGTCAGGGCAGCGAGGATCTCGTGGCCCAGGCGGTGCGCCGGGGCGCCTGCGATTACCTGCCCAAACTGGGACTCGATCAGGATCGCCTCATCCAGAGCATACTTGCGGCGCTGGAACGGGTGCGGCTCCGGCAGGAACTTCAGACCGCCCACAGGCACCTCGCGGAAATGGCTACTCGGGACGAGCTCACCGGCCTGTTCAACCGCCGCTACCTCATGCAGTCGCTGGAGACCGAGTTGAACCGCGCCCGGCGTTATCATCAGCCCCTGACGCTGTGCATGTTCGACCTCGATCACTTCAAGCAGTTGAACGACTGCCACGGCCATGAGGCGGGCGACACCGTGTTGCGTTCCGTGGCCCGCACCCTGCAGCACACCGTGCGCAGCCCCGATATCGCCGGGCGCTACGGCGGGGAGGAATTCATGATCCTCCTGATCAACACAGATATTCACAAGGCGGAACTCTTCAGCAATCGTCTGCGGGAGCGAATCGGCGAACAGGAATTCCACTTTCCCGGCGTCCGCTCCCTCGTGGTGACCTGCAGCATCGGTCTGTCCCAATATAAGCCGGGCGAGCAGGACAGCGCCGCCCTGATCAGTCACACCGACAAGGCCATGTACAACGCGAAACGCCACGGCCGCAATCAGGTGTGCTGCCTCCACTGAAGCCTTCGCGACCCGATCCGAATGCTTTGACCGTCGCCAGGCCAGCGCCTTTTTTTCCCATGGAATACTATCCCGCCCGACAGCGCTCGGGTAAAATGCTACTTGACATTGCCGTCCAATATTGATAATGTATTCTCATTAATTAGCGGCGGACAAATGGTCAAGGAGTACTCCATGTTTCATAGTATCGTACGAGCCGGCGTCATCGGATGCATCGGCTTGGCCCTTCTCGCAGGATTGAGCGGGTGCCCCGTGGTGGCGCGCGACGCGCGGCTGAACGATATTCCCCAGGGCTGGATTCGTCTGGCGCTCGAAGCGACCCGTGCGGAGGCCCAGGGCCCGACCGTGGAAGCGCGCAAACTCTGGCACGCGAGCGCGGCCATGTATGAAGCCTGGGCCGCCTACGACGAGACGGCGTCGGGCTATTTCACGGGCAAGCGGCTGAAAAGCGAGGCGGGACCGGGCACCCTGGAAAACGTGGCGGAGACCCTGAGCCATGCGGTGTACCCGGTGTTGCGCGAGGGGTTCAAGGTGCTGGCGGACGATCCGCCGGGCACGGCGGGCTATGAGGCCTATGCCGCGTTCCGCGTTCACATGCGGGCACTGGGCTATCTCGACGAATTGGGCAATCCCAGGCCCTCCCCCGCGCAGGCGCTTGGCGCAAAGATCGCCGACGTGGTGCTGGCGTTCTGCGAGGACGACGGGGCCAACGAAGCGGGAGCCTACGGGGACACCAGCGGCTACGCGCCGTTAAATCCGCCTCTGGAACTGGACTTTCTCATGCCGGATTTGATGGACATCAACGCCTGGCAACCCATCCGTCTGCCCGACGGCGAGGTGCAACCATTCCTCACACCCCAGTGGTGCTTTGTGACGCCTTTCGCCCTCCCGCCCTATGACGCCTCGGCGCTCCGCATCGATCCCGGCGCGCCGCCTCAATTCGGCGGGGCCACCATGGCTGAATTTATCGACAACTTCATGGAGGTGCTGGTCTACAGCGCGTCTCTCGATCCCGAAGAGGGGCTTGGCAGTACGCTGATCAACATCTCGCCCGGAGTTCGGGGGAACAACCCCTATCCCACCGACGACGGAACGGGTCATCCGGTGAATCCCGACACGGGCGCGCCCTATGCGGACAACCTGGTACGGCGCGGCGACTACTACCGGGCGCAGGCGGCCTTTCTCGATGGTAATCGATTCAACATGCCGGGTCCGTGGTGGTTCGAGATTGCGACCGATGTGCTCGCGGGCCGGGGCCTCGTCAAAGAACAACCGGCCAACAAGCCTGCGCGCCACGATCTTGAGTACGATGTGAAGCTCTACTTCGCGCTGGGCGGCGCCATGCACGATACGGCGATCGCGGTGTGGGACGTGAAACGGCACTACGACTGGGTGCGCCCCATCACGGCCATCCGCTGGCTTGGCCAATACAATCAATTGCCCCTGCGCGCGGGCGTGGTGGAGTTGATTGGCGAGGATGACCCGCTCGCGGGCCCCGAGGGCGAGTACGTGGGCCGGGTGAAGATCAAGGCCTGGCGCGGCCCCTATACCGGGGTGGGCTGGATCCTGCCGGAGAACTGGATGCCCTATCAACACCCCGCCTTTGTTACGCCCCCCTTTCCGGGGTACACTTCCGGACATGCCGCCTTCGGGTGGAGCTTCAAGGAAGTGATGGAGGCCTACACCGAAGACGCGTTTGTGCCCGGCGGCCTGATGGAGTGGAACGTCACCGAGCTGCCTTTCGACGAGGCCCCCTCGGAACCCGTGAAACTTCAATGGGCGACCTATCAGGACATCGCGGACGATGGCGGGCTCGGGCGCTTGATGTGCGGGGTCCATCCCCGGATAGACACCGTGGCGAGCCGTCCCATCGGGCGCGAATGCGGTCGGGCGGCCATGGCGGAGGCGGAGGCATACTTTGACGGCCTGCGCGAGGGCGTGGCGCCGGAACAATAAAGCCTATCCGACCGATCGGACGGATCGGACTGATCTGATCGGTCCGATCAGTCTGATCGGTCCGATAGAATCGGCGGCGATCGCGCCGCCCCGGAGATAACCGTGCAGTTTTCCAGAAGGCAGTTTCTCGCGAGCAGCGGCTGTGCCGCGGCGCTGGCCGCATTGCCCGCAGTGGCGCAGTCAAAACCCATGAATGTGGTGGTGATTGTGGGCGACGATCACCGCGCGGATGCCCTCGGTTGCGCCGGCCATCCTTTTCTCCAGACGCCCAATCTGGATCGCCTCGCGGCGGAGGGCGTGCGCTTCACGAACGCCTGCGTAACCACGGCGATCTGCTGCACGAGCCGGGCGAGCATCTTCACGGGCATGCACGCCACGCGTCACCGTGTGATTGATTTCGCCACGCCATTTCGACCGGAACATCAGAAGGCGAGCTATCCCGAGCAATTCCGGGCGGCGGGTCGGCGCACCGGCTGCTTCGGCAAACACGGCGTGAACGGCTACGGCGCGGCCGAGGGCGCGTTCGACGTGGTCCAGGCACCGGCCCATGGCGGACTGTATTTTCCGAAAGACGATCCGGACGCGCGCCATGCGGACGATCTCCACACCGAAGCGGCGGAGCGTTTTATTGAGGCCGAAGTCGCGGCGGGGCGATCCTTCTGCGTCTCCCTCGGTTTTCAGTCGCCCCATGCCCTGGACTATGCGGAGAAGCCCTATCAGCCCGCGCGCGAATTTCAATCGCTCTACGCGGACTTGACCATGCCCGATCTTGCGGCGACGGCGGAAGGCGGCTTCGAGGTACTGCCGCCCTTTCTGCGGGACAGCGAGGGCGTCCGACGCTTCAAGCACAACTTCGGCGGTGCGGAGCGCTACCAGGAGTCCGTGAAGAATTACTATCGCATGATTACCGGCATTGACGCGTACATCGGTCGCCTCCGGGAGACCCTGGCCCGCTGTGGTGCCGCCGACAACACCGCTATCGTCTATCTAGGCGACAACGGATACTTCCTCGGGGAGCGGGGCCTGGAGGGCAAGTGGTACGCCTACGAGCGTTCCATTCGCGTCCCGATGATCGTGTTCAATCCCCGCGCCGATGGGGCAAGGCGGGGCGTTACGGTGGAGCACCTGGTGAACGAACTGGACGTCTCGCCGACGATTCTGGATCTTGCCGGCATCGCGATTCCCGAGGGCGTGCAGGGCCAGAGCCTGCGGCCTTTGATGGAGGGCCAGTCGGTGGAATGGCGGAAAGATTGCCTCTACCACCACCACTTCAAGCACCCTCACATCCCCAGAAGCGAGGGCGTCCTGTCGCGCGAGTGGAAATACATCCGCTGGATAGACGGCGACCCCGGCGCCGAAGAATTGTACGACCTGCGTGTGGATCCCTGGGAGAGAAACAATCTTGCCGGAATCGCCGAACACGCCGAAACACTGGAGCGTCATCGGAAGCGGCACTACGAACTGCTGTCCGCGATGGCCTGACAACCCCTACCAGCCCATGCGCTCCCGCAGGGAGAGTATATGGGCGAGGTGGTGATTTCCGTGCCAGGCGTAGAGCCCGATGGCGTAGTCCAGTCGATAGTCCTTGCCGGCATCCGGGTGGTGGAAGGTTCGGGCGAGCTGCTCTTCGGAGAGGCTCCACATGAGGCGCACCCACTTCCGGTGCAGGGCGTGGATCAGGGAGAGCGAATGGACAATCGGTCCGCCGCTGTCGGGGAGATCGGCCCAGCGATCTTCGAAGTACGGTTTGATTGTGGGGTTGTCTTCCGTGAGCGCGAGCTTGAAGCGGATATAGGAATTCATGTGGCTGTCGGCCAGGTGATGCACCACCTGCCGGATAGTCCAGCCCCCGGGGCGATAGGGCGTGTCGAGGTCCTGATCCTGCAACCCGATCCCCGCGGCTTCCAGGCGCGCGGGCAGCGTCCTGATCTCTTCAATCCAATGGGCAACCTGATCCAGGGTGATGGGTGAAGGCGGTTCAAAGCGCCCGATCGGGTATTGCAGTTGTTCCACGGTGGACAGTCCCTTTCCTGCGGCGACACGATGGCCGTAAATCGCGTCGAAGCGTCGCATCCTCTCGCGGGGCCTGCCAGCCACGCGTATTAGGCGACCAGCAGATACGATAAAGTACGGGGGGCGCTGGTATCAACGCGGCGATTGTGGAGCGGCCTGGATGGGTGGGGCGCTCTTACCTACCGGACGGTAAGTTTTAAGCGGTTTTCGTGTCCGAATATGCCGTAAAGTTTCTTTTTGGGCCCCGGGTGTGACACAATAGCCGCGACCTACCCATCCTCCCGCAGCGGTTTCCTCGCCTCAGGCG
Source organism: Candidatus Hydrogenedentota bacterium (assembly GCA_016791475.1). NCBI lineage: Bacteria > Pseudomonadati > Candidatus Hydrogenedentota > Candidatus Hydrogenedentota bacterium. The sequence goes on along the minus strand of JAEUWI010000005.1, from coordinate 141,096 downwards.
CTTGACCTACATCCGGATCGCCTTGCGGGGGCAACAAACAGGTTCGTGGAGACGCTTTACAATGATACATGCCCGTATCGTAGGCACGGGGCACTACCTGCCGGAAAAGCTGGTTACGAATGACGATCTGTCCAAGTTTGTGGACACGTCGGACGAGTGGATCCGCCAGCGCAGCGGTATTGAACAACGCTATTTCGCCTCGGCGGAGCAGGCCGTGTCCGACCTGGGCACCGAGGCCGCCCGCAGAGCGCTTGAAGACAGCGGCGTCGCGCCGGAAGAGGTGGACTATGTCCTCTGCGCGACCCTGACCCCCGACCACAACATGCCTTCGTCCGCGTGCATCATCCAGAGCAATCTCGGGGCGTGCAATGCGGGCGCCAGCGATCTGAACGCCGCCTGCTCGGGCTTTGTCTACGCGTTGCAGCATGCGGACGCCCTTATCCGGGCCGGGGTTCACAAGACCATCCTGGTGATCGGCGCGGAAAAGCTTTCGGACCACCTCTACTGGGAGAAGCGCGATACCGCGGTGCTCTTCGGCGACGGCGCCGGGGCCGCGGTGCTGCGCGCCAGCGAAGGTGAGCACGGAATTCTCTCCACCTACACCCGCTCCGACGGCGGCGCGGCGGATATCCTTTCCGTGCCCTCCGGCGGTACCCGCCAGCCGATTACGCCCGAGAACGTGAATACCGTGGAGCGCGGCGTGAGCATGAACGGCCGCGAGCTGTACAAGCGCGCCATCGGCGCCTTTGGCGATGCCATCGAAGTGGCGCTGGAGCAGACGGGGTTGACGGTGGACGATATCGATCTCTTCATCCCCCACCAGGCCAACAAGCGGATCATTGATTCCGCGGCCAAGCGTGTGGGCCTCACGGATGAGAAGATCTATCTCAACGTGATGAAAGTGGCCAACACGAGCGCGGCCTCGATCCCGATTGCGATTGACGAAGCACGTAAAGAAGGCCGGATTAAAGACGGCGATACGGTACTGCTGGCGGCCTTCGGCGGCGGCCTGACCTGGGCCTCGGCGATGATTCGCTGGTAAGGGCGCACTATAACAGCGATGCATGGCGCCGTTGCCCCTCGGGGTGGCGGCGCCTTTCTTATTCCCGATCCGCGGGGCCTTGGGATCGGTCGAGTTCCACCCGGTAGATCGCAATGTTCCCTTCGTTGTAGACCGGGCGCATCCAGCGGTGGTCGGCGGGATTCAGCGCGGCAACGGCCCGCTCAAAGGGGCCGATGACCACATAAGAAACCCGTTGTTCGCGGCAGAACCCTACCTTGAAGGCGTCGTCGCCGGGCGTGAGAAAGAATCGCAGTACGGAAGCATTGGCCTCGCGATATCGATCCGTAAGCACGTCCTGGCCGGAGACGACCCGCAAGTCAGCCAGGCGTGGGACAAACTGACTGGTATCGTGGCTCGCGAGAATCACCGACTCCGGCGCGGCTTCTGTCTCCAGCCAGTTGAGGCCGTTCAAGAGATCGTCGGGCAGGTAGTAGCGCCAGGGGGGCACGGGTTCGTGCAGGGCGGTGAAGAAGCGGGCATAGTTGAGGGCGTTTCCGGGCAATATGAGGACCATCAAAAGCGCGAGGGTCAGTGGGCGAAGGAAGCGAGTCCGGAGGCGCGCCTTGAGCCAGTTTTCCGCGGGGGGTACGATATGTTTCACGAAGAGCAGGGGTGGCGCGAGCACCCAGGGAAAATAGCTTTCAACACCCCACGGAAACCAGGGATGGGCCTGGAGCAGAAGCATGGCGGCGGCCAGCCAGAGCACGGGTATGGATGGTGCCGGGCTCCAGTGCCCGCGCGCACAGCGAAGACCCGCGTAGACCAGGACGGCGCAAAAGGGCAGCCCCAGCCAGAGCGTCTGCATCAGGAGCAGCATGGGCTGCCAGGCCTGCATGGGGCCCAGGCCCAGCGGATTGTCCATCAGGATCCAGGCGTGCCAGGCGATGGCCGGGGCGTGACCCAGGATGGCGCAGCCCGCCTGGAGCATGGCCGTGCGGGTTGCGCGCGGGTCTTGGAATGAACGGGCGACGACATGGAGCAGCAGAACGAGACAAGCCTCGGGGATCTGGTAGGGCCGGATGAGGCTGTGGGCCGAGGCGGCCAGCCCAGCGGCGCAGAAGAAACCCCATCGGCCGCTTTCCGCCCCGCGAATGAGCCAGGCGTACTGCAATGCCGCGCAGGCGCCCGCGCGAATGAAGTGAGGCTTGTTGACGAGATAGGCGAAGAGGGTAACCCCCTGGGTGTCCGCGGGAACGACGAGGTTTCCGTGGATGACGGCGTTCAGCGCCTCGACGATCCAGCCGAAGCCGCCGCCGAAGGCGACCAGAGCGAGCGCGAGTCGGCGGTGTCGCGCCGTGGCCAGCACAACGGCACAGAGGTAATAGGCGGCCAGGAGAAACGCGAAGGCCGCGAGCACGCGCTCTCCATGGAAGAGGGTGGTCAGGGAGAGGCCCGTGGCCCGGGCGGTCGCGCCGATGATCCACCATTCGGGATTGAAATAGGCGCGGGACGGGGCGTGGGGGTTGTAAAGATTGGTGGTGAGCATGCCGCCTTCGGCCACCTGGCGGGAGAAGGCGAAATAACTGTTGGCCCCCGGGGTACCCCGACCGACAAAGCCCATGAAGGTTTCGTCGGGGCCTTCCGCGCGGATCGCCTGGAGGTAGGGCAGAGAGCCGACCACCGCGAAAGCAATGGCCAGGGCCAGTGGGAAACACCATTCGCGTCGTTGGATGGGCTGCATGGGGGCATTATGCGAGAGGGGAAAGGGCCATTACAACCGGTCGAAACGGTCGTCGGGGGTGGTTTGAGAAAAGTGAGAATTTCGACAAGGGCTCTCAGGAAAAGCGCTTGGAAGTTTGGGAGATATCCGGTATACTGGTAGCCAGTGGAATTGGTGGGAGTCGGGCAAGAACTCGAACAGAGTGCTGGCTGCGGCTTTCGGGAGACAGCGTAGTCGGTGATGCATGACGCATCCCAATCCAACAACCAGCGCGGGTGAATTCCGGGAGTCTGTTCACCGGGAATTCAGCCCAACGAGGAGATGGTAAGAGATGAGAAAGATAGGTGTTCTTGCGGCCGCTCTGGCCGGCACCACGGTCGCTTTTGCAAGTTCGCTGAGCGTGCCCTGGTTTGTGGACAATGCGCCCGTGGCCAATGACATTCCGGGTGTTGTGAGCGGGGTGACGGGTATTGTTTATCTCAAGAGCAACGTGGGCTATAACCTCACCTGCTCGATCGAGTATTTCAGCCAGACCGGCGTGCCCCTCGGGCCGGCCAACAACAGCACCCTGGCGGATCAGAACAACTCCTTCGTGATTCCTCCCTTCTCGTCGGTCGCTTTCCGCCCCGCGCGCCGGGATCCGGATTCCACGCCCGGCGGCCAGGAAAGCGCCACGGCGACGCTGGTGCCGGATCGTCCCCGAACGGGTGTGAACAGCGCCCGGGCCACGGTGGGCCAGGCGAACGACGGCAAGTACAACGGATCGCTCACCATATCGTGGACGGGTGACCCGACGGACGTACAGGGCACCTTTGTGTACTACCAGACCTTCATCCCGGCGAGCGGCGATGCGCGCTTTCCCACCACGATGAGCTACGGTCACCTGCTGCCTCCGGGCCGCTGATTTTCGAACCAGTGCCTTTTGCGCGGGCGCACCCGGTCGGGTGCGTCCGCGTTTTCATTGAATCAGGGGTCGCGGAGTCGATAATGGCCCCCGGGATCCATTAGAATAGCGGGGCTTCCTGATCCTCCGGATACAGGATTGCCGGGACATCTCCATCCCTGTGGTCGGGCACAGGCAGACGGGCTTTTTCCGCTGTTATATCCCCGGCCGGTCACCTGATAGCCGGCAACCGGGGCCCGAGCGCCAACGCGCATGCCACCGCACAACCCTCAACACGACAGGGGAGTACACACACCGTGACGCAAGGTAACCAGACCGCCCGATTGCCCTTCCTGCAGGAAGGGCACGCCCAGCCCTATGAACGCCGGCACTTGGTCCGATATATCAGCTTGAAACTGGCCGCCCTGGACCTGCCGACCTACACCAAGGCGAGCACCGAGTTCCTGGGGCTTACCGACGGGCTCATCCAGAGCTACAAGGAAAAGAGCCGCCTTCTCCGGGGGCATCTGTGCCCCATCGACCAGCGTATTCAGTCCTTCCTGGACGCCTATCTCTCCGGCGAGACGCTCCACGCCCCGCTGCGCCTGCCGGACACGACCTTCGTGCTGGATCGACCGGGTCTCGCACGGGAATTGTCTCTGCCGGTGGACGGGCACTGTTTCAAGAATGAGTGTGTGTCGTCCTATCGCATTGCCCAGGGCGTGCTGCACAACCCGAGCAGTGATCGACGCACCACGAAGGGCGTATTCCATGTGGCGGACGGCGGACTTCCCGTGCCGCTGGACAAGAAGGAAGTGCCGAAGCGGGTGTTTGGAAACCTGATGGTGGCGGCGTTGAACCCGCCCCGCGACCTGCTTCAACTGCCCTTCCTGGCGGAAGAAGACGATCAGGCCCACACCATGGTTTCGCTGATGATGCGGCCGCTGGTCTCCGCCGAGATCCCGGGCCTGCTGCCCGCAAAGACGATGGAGACCCGCTTTTTCGTGCCGGGCAGTCTGGTGAGCAATCTGGACTTCGTCGAAACCATCTTTGGAAACGCGGGCGATCCCACCCTGGCGGAGAATGACGCCGCCCTGGATGCGGAGCACTGGACGGGCCATACGGGCTGCGTGGTGCTGGCGCCCCATCTCACCCATCTGCGCAAGAAGGAGCTGGGGCTTCCGTATTTCGACGACGCCACGGAGCGTCAGCGCAAGGAGGGGATGTGCTGGAAGGAAGAGGGCGAGCTGTACAACGACGGAAACGCCTTCAAGATCACTTGCCGCGACGAGCGGGGCGTGATGGTGACGCTGATCGCGGACAACTATTTCGGCTACTGCAAGAAGGAAGTGAAAACCCAGCTCAGCTACGCCGCGAACCTCTACGGCAATTGCGAAGAAGAGCATGCGGGCGGCGCGCTGGCCTACGCCCGATTCAACCTGGGCGACAAGTTCTTCATGGACTTCCGCTATACCAGGGAGGGCCACAGCTTCGACGAGATGGTGGCCCGGTACGGCGAATTGATGGACGTGCGGCCCGAGGGCTACGCGATTGACCGGGCCTACCCGGACGTGATTTACGTGCCGGAGAATGTCCATATCGATCTCAATACCCAGCGGGTATACTGGGAGCGCGGCGGGCTGGAGCAGGAAATTCCCCTCCGTCCCGGCTATGTGTACATCAATCCGGATGGCTACAATGTTCACATGGAGAAACACCCCGGCGCGCCGAGCTGGCGCCTGGTGGGCACGGGCGTGGAAGGCACCTTCTGTCACAAGCCCTGCACGGTGTCGGGCGGCGGCAAGTCGGAGATCTCCAAATCCCTGCTGGACGCGGTGCACTATGGCCCCTTTTTCGTGGCGGACTACAAGGAAGATCTTGACCGCATCCAGGCGGTCATGGCCCATAATTTCAGCGATCGTTTTCAGGACAAGCGCATCATATCCAAAGGCCGTCCGCTGCTTGCGGCCAACCGCTCGCTGGGCTCCGTCATCCGGCTTTTGACGCCCTCCGAAGAAGACTACACGCCGGAATACAACGCGTGGCTCAACACGATTCCAGATTATGTAAAGGCGATGATTTTCATCATCAAGCGCTTCTACCGCCCCGAGTGGGGCGAAGACTGGCGCAGCCATTTCAGCGCCGACGTAATCAACGGGAAACCGGGACACGAGCTCAAGTTCAACGGCCGCAAGCTGGTGGCGAGCTATCTGCGCGTGGGCCTCGTGAGCGACGGCTCGTGGCGGACCTATAAACTCCGCCAGGATTTCCTGCCCGCCGCAAAGATCCAGAAGGAAGACGATATTTCGGCGTCCGTGGTGGTGCCGGCGAGCAGCCTTTCGCATCTGAACCCGGAGTACAAGAATCCGAGCGTGAAGATCGTGGACAACTGCGAGATGCGCCTCTTCCAGCGTCCCGACGACGCCATTCACCGCGGACACGACAAGCAGACGGAGCGGGACCTTTCGGAGGATGAGAATTTCATCTCCAATTTCGAGCCGTTGACCCACGAAGACGCGCGAAAACTCCAGGATCACACGATCACCTTTCAGGCCTACAGCCAGCCCATGCAGGATCTGATCAACCGCGCCGCTGCGAGCGACGAAATCGAGTACTTCGTATCGTCGGCCCATCCCCGCATGGTGGACGGCGTGCCGACGAAGAACCCGCGCTACCTGCAACTGCGCCCCGATCTGGCCAACCCGCGGGACAAGTACGTCGGCGAAGTGGCCACGCGCCTTCACCGCCGGGTGCCCCTGGACAAGCCGGTGCTGCACCCGGTGAATGCCGTGCTGCCGGGTCGCCGGAACAACCCGCCGGACGTGAAGGCGGGTATCCGCCCCCTCGCGGTGTACAATCCCATTCATTATCAGGAGCTGCCGGAGCTCTTCATGGATTTCATCGCCAGCCTGACCGGCAAGTCGCCCTCAACCACGGGCGCCGGATCGGAAGGCGCGCTGACGAAGGGCCCCTTCAACTGCCTCACGCCCACGAGCGACCTGAACAACGCGCTGGTGTCGTATATCCTGACGGAATACAAGAGCTTCACCACGGCCGCGGGATATATTGGCCCGAAGTACCGCGTGGATCACGACGTGAGCCTGTTGATTCCCGAAGTGTGGTGCCGCCTTTCCGAAGAGGAGCGGGATCCCGCCCACCTGCTTCGCGAGGGGTGCTTTGAAAAGGTCGATGACTTCGAATATCAGGGCGAGACTATTCTGGCGAGCCGCCTGGGCTATCGCATGACCCGCACGTTCCTGAGCCACTACTTCGGACGCGTGTTTGACAGCCCATCGACCGTGTTCAACGATGAAATGCTCCGGCCCGAGCTTCAAGACATGGACGCCTATGTGGACGGCATCAAGAATATCTGCGAGGCCCAGCAACGCTGCGCTCAGGCCTTTTTCGACGACGGCAGCATCGCGGCGGCCTGCCCGCCCCTCGCGGCCCTGCTCCACATCATGGTGCATGGCCACTATGAAGGCAAAACGGTGCAGGACCCGGAAGTCCGCAAGCTTTTCACCCGCGAATATCTGATGGAAAGCGACTGGTATCAGGAGCGGCTCCGGATCAAGCAGGAGCGCGACTGCGCCCTTTGGAAGCGACACATCCAGAATCTGTCGGCCTTCCTGGAAAAGCCGAACTATGTCGAAGAAGCCGAGCGCCTCGACATCGTCGGCCGCCTCGCCGAAGCCAAGGCGGAGTTGTATCGCCTGGAGCATCCGGACTACCTGGAGAGTTTGAAAGGCACGCTGGGCGCGGATCCGCTGTATCGGCGGAACGTGTAGGGACGGACGCGGACTCGTGTGCCACGGTAGCGTACATAGCCAGTGATTGTATTGTGCCGCGTCCGAGCATCGTTGTCGTTAAGGTCCGTGGCCGTCCCGTCGTGGCCCGAGCGCACCCGACGAAATCGCAGCGCCCGTATACAGGGTCCGTGCCGCGGATCGCGTAAACGTTGGTCGCCCACGAACACTTCCCTGGCGACGGGACAGCCACGGACGTTGCAGTCGACAGCGCTCGGATAGATTATTATTTAAGTTTTGGACAGGTTCTCTACCTCGGCGCACTTGTCCGCGTCAGTCCCTGAATTACCCGAAAGTACCCCATCTGCCATGCGACTGAAGTACCTTGCGGCGTTCATCGCCGCCGCCGTTTCCATCACTGTTGCTGCCCAGGAGCCGCAGATGCCCGGCCTGCGCATCGGTGAGGGCGGTGTGATCCTGAAGGACGGAAAGCCCGTGCGCGCCCTGGGCGTGAACTATATGGACGCTTTCTCGCGCTGCCTGGAGAATCCCGAGGACACGTCGTACCGGGCGGGCTTCGAGACCCTGGCCGCCCATGACATTCCCTTCGCGCGCTTGCAGTTCGGCGGGTTCTACGCGGTGAACTGGGCCCTCTATCAATCCGACCCGGACAAGTACTTCGCGTTGATGGACGGCGTGGTCAAGGCGGCCGAAGAAACGGGTGTGGGGCTTATTCCTTCGCTTTTCTGGTGGACGGCGGGGGTGCCCGATCTCGTGGGCGAGCCCGTGGGCCAGTGGGGGAATCCCGAGAGCAAGACCCAGGCCTTCATGCGGACCTATGTGGGGCAGGTGGTCTCGCGCTATGTGAATTCGCCCGCCATCTGGGCCTGGGAGTTCGGCAACGAATACTCCCTCGCGGCGGACTTGCCCAATGCGGCGCAGGTTCGCCCGCCCGCCCTGCCCTCGCTGGGCGGTCCCGAATCGCGCAGTGCGGCGGACGATTTGAGTTCGGAAATGATTCGCGCGGCCACGATCGCCTTCGCGGCAGAGATCCGAAAGATCGATGGGGCCCGCCCCATCACCACGGGCCACAGCCTTCCCCGGCCATCGGCCCACCATCAGCACACGGAGTTGAGCTGGGGCCAGGACAGTGTGGAAGAGTTTCAAGGAAATCTCGTTTTCATGACCCCGGACCCGAGCGACCTCATCTCCATTCACGTGTATCCGGATCCCCAGGGCAAGCGATTCGGGGAGGTCGGCGTGCCCTATGGCCGGATTCTCAATGCGGCCCACCAGGCGTCGCGCGGCGCGGGCAAAGGCCTCTTCGTGGGCGAATTCGGCGCGCCACCGGACAACGAGACCCCTTGGACCCCCGAGACCGCCATGGCCGAGGGACTCAGACTCTTCGAAGCTATCGAGGCCAGTCCGGTTCAACTCGCGGCGTACTGGGTTTTCGATTTTTCCTGGCAGGAGTCCTCGATGAACGTCACCGCGACCAACGCACGCAGCGGCTATCTGAACGTGCTGCGGGAAGCGAATAAGCGGATGGCCGAAGGGGCCGGCCCGCGCTAGCAGCCCGTTGCAAAACTCGAACGCGGGCTGCGAACGGTCTTCTTACCCGAATTCTGCGTTGCGACACCTTGAAAATACTCGTATTTCCGGCGGCTTCACGCCTTGACTTCGGGCAAGAATCCTCGTTCTCGCCTTCGCGCGACTTTTGCAACGGGCTGCTAGTCCCTGGTGAATTCCACGTCGTCGAAATAGACTTCTGCGAAGTGGCCGCCGCGCATCCAGGTCAGTATGCCGAATCGATTCAAGGCGGCATTGCCTTTGCGTGCCGCCGGTGAGATTTCGAGCGCAGCCTCCACGCCGTCGAGGCTGGAGGTGATGATACTGGTTTCGGGGTTGTACTCGATGGACCAGACATGAGACTGGCTATCGGGCCGAATAGTCGGACCCACGTCCGCCACACGCTTCTCCTCGTCCGAGGAGCCCCACACAGGCCGGAAGTAGTGCCCGGCGCGGCTTGGTCCCTCGATGAGTACCCCCGCGAAATTCAAGGGGGGCGCGCCATAGATGGTCTTGTCGTTGAACCAGCCGATGAGCAGACCACTGTCGGCGGAGGCTGCCGTCATGGCGACTTTTCCCGAGGCGCGAAAGGGCTTGTTGAAGTTGAGGTTGTTCACGGGGGTTGCGTAGCAGGCGCTTTGTTCGGGATTCATGCTCTCGATACGCCACACCACACCGCCGATTTCGCCGGGGGCGCCTCCGGCATGGTTCGTGGCGCTGTAGCCGAAGTTGTGGAGGGGGCGCACGAGGGTGTCGGTGAATTCCGTTCGATTGCCCATTTCGATCCAGCCCGGATCTTTCGTGAAATCCTCGCGCTGGCCGTCCACCGTCAGGTCGTCGAGATATACCTCGATATCACTGCCCGCGATCATCTGGTTGAATACGCCGAAGCGATTGAACACGGCGCCCTCGGCGCGGTGTCCGGGATCGAGGGCGGCCGAAAAATGTTGATCGTCGATTTGGAAATTAATGAGTCCCTGACCGTTCGCGCCATTCGGATCGTAGTCCAGTTTCCATCGGTGGACGGTGCCGTCGGCCAGATACATGGGCGTTGACGTGGTCTGGTAAATCCCTTCGAAGGCGCCGCCGCCGCCCGTCTTCCAGGTCTGGGTTCCATATTCATAGAGCAATCGATACTTGCCGCTCTCGCCGTCGATGCGGAAGGCGAGGGAATTGGGCGTGCGCCAGCCGCGGGAGTTCTCGTTGAACCACCCAACAAGCATGCCGCCTCCGTTGGAGCGCGTGACGGCGAAGGCGCCACTGGCGGAGAGCGGGTCATTCAACGTCTTATCCGGAATGGGCCGCGCGTAGGTGGCAGGGGTGAAAGAGCGCGCTATCGTTCCGCCGATCTCGCCGGCAAAAGCGGATTGGGTGTAACCAAAGTTCTGTACTTTGTGAACCCCCGAACCGGGTGCGGACCGGTTGTTTATGCCCTGCCATCCGGTGTCGGAATCGAAATTTTCCGCCGAGGACGCGGCAAGTCCGCAACCCACCATGAGGATTCCAAGAGCAACTCGAATCACCGCGCCTTCTCCTTTTTCAGGGTGTAGTGTCGGAATTCCGAATCATTTCCAGGGCGAGCTCGGGGAAGTTTCGGATAATGGCCGCCTCGCGGGATTTTCCCAGAGAGACGATGATGGCCGGGGTCTTCGCGACCACGCGCTTTTCGTGGGTGCCGCCCCGGAAGAAAGGGCGGGTGCCGATGAAGACGGGGCCGTCGTCCGAGGGGCGAACAGGCGTATCGGGGTCGCCCTTCACGAGCAGCACCCCGTCCACGAGCTGAAAAAGCTTGTCGGCGGGGTCGCCCGCGTCCACCAGCGTCTCACCGGGGCTCAAGAATCGTTGCTCCACGGCCATGGTGTTGTTGGTCTGGTAGCGCTTGATGAACACATTGGCCTCACGCAGACGCAGGGCGAACTGGCGGCAGAGTACACGCGTGAAACCGGGGAAGTGATCCATGATGGTGTCGAGGTGGGTCGGCTTCAGCCGGAGCGTGAAGGTGGCCATGACGCTGCGCACGGAGGCGGAGCGCAGCCCTTCGCCCAGATAGGCCATCTCGCCCAGGAAGACCGGCGCATGGGGTTCGGCATTGATTACCGCCAGTTCATTGCCGGGGGTGCGCTCCCGGGGGGCGTCCGGTTGCTCGACGAGACAATGCCCGCGCAGCAGCAGGAAAATGTCCTGTCCCGGTTCCGAGCTGTGGATCAGGAACTCGTCGTTGGCGAAACGGAGGCTTTCGATGTCCGGACAGGCCGCGCGCAGGGCGTGGATCTCGGAGTCCGGGGGTAAATCGATCGTATTGAGGTCAAAGGGTTCGGGCACGGTGCGTTCCTTTCGCGGCAATCCACGGACGCGCCCGCGTTTCTTCGCGTGCCCGCCCCCCGGCAGTATAGCGGCCTGTGGCCAGGTTTTAAAACAGTTGGAACACCGGCGGGGTCTGTGCTGTAATAGGCGGCACGTTTCACGGGAGACTTGGGCGTACCGAGCCCGGCAGCCAGCGAGGAGGGCGAAGAGCGATGAATTGGTATTATGCACGGGGCGAAGAACGCATGGGTCCGGTGGACGAGGCGCAGATTGTGGCGCTGGCGTCTACCGGCCAGATCACGGCGCAAACGCTGGTGTGGCGCGAGGGCATGGCCGACTGGACACCCTGGGGCCGATTGCGGCAACCGGACGCGACGACATCCCAGCCCGGCGGGGAAATCGGCGTTCCCGCGGCGAGGCACTTTGGTTATCAGCCCTGCGCCCAGTGTGGGCGCACCTTTCTGGCCGACGAGATGGTGGCCTTTGAGGACGTTCTGGTCTGTGGCGAGTGTAAGCCTGTTTTTTTTCAGCGCCTGCGCGAAGGCGGCCAAGATTTTTTATCCCTCCGCTATGCGGGGTTCTGGATACGTTTCTGCGCGCGGCTGGTGGACGGAGTCATCTTCTTCTTGCTCAACGGCATTATGACACTGCTCCAGGTGGCTGTGATAGGTGGATTTCAAGAGAGCGTCACCGGTACGAATTCGGGGATGGACATCGCCATATCCATTATTTTCACCATACTCTATCTCGGGATAGATCTGGCCTACGCCACCTATTTCATCGGCCGCTTCGGCGCCACGCCGGGCAAGATGGTATTGAAACTGAAGGTGATCCGGAGCGACGGAAGTCCGGTCAGTTACCGGCGGGCCCTGGGGCGCTACTTCGCCACCTGGTTGAGCCAGCTTACCCTGATGATAGGGTTTATCATGGCCGCCTTTGACGGCCAGAAGCGGGCCCTGCACGATCACATTTGCGACACGCGCGTTGTTCAGCAGTAGGGAGATTTCATGCGCAACACCATAGTACGCTGCGGACAGTGCAATGGAGTTCTGGGGGCCCCCGCCACGACGGGTTCGGGCTCCCTGCCGTGCCCGACGTGCCGCACGGAATCCCGCGCCTGGCTTTTCCCCGCGCTTTACCGCTCGCGGGACGGGCAACAGGCCCAGGCGCTTCAAGAAGAAGGCCACAGCAGTTGCATGAACCACCCGCAGAAGCGCGCGGTTGCCGTGTGCGACGGTTGCGGGAAGTTTCTGTGCGCGTTGTGCGACGTGGACTGGAACGGGGAACACCTGTGTCCCGCGTGCATCGGCCACCGCAAGACGGCGGACCCGGAGGGCACCCTGCGCACGGAATACATGCACTACGATCTGATCGCGCTGACGCTGGTGCTTGTTTCCATACCCATGTGGGTGTTTGGGATTGTCCTCGCCCCCATGGCCGTGTTCATCGGCATCCGCTATTGGAACACACCGCTGCGCCCCGTGCCCTATCGCCGATGGCCTCTTGTATTGGTTGTGCTGCTGGGCGCCGTGGTCTTCGTGGGACTGGTTTCGGCATTTACCGCGGCGATTTTCTTTTCCCAACCCGCGGGAGATTTCTGATGGAACAAATGCGACGTTTGCCGGGCCGATCCATACGCCATTTCGGCCTGGGTTTCCAGCGCCATCAATTGTGGCTTGCCGAGAGCCACGTGCTTTATCGGGAGATTTTTGCATTCCAGGAAGAGGTCAAGCGCTTCTACTACCGGGATATCCAGGCCATCGTATGCACGCCCACGCGGACCTGGCACGCGTGCAGTTGGCTGGCGGGATCACTGCTGGCCATTCTGGCCGTATGCGGCGGGATTTCGGCCTATCTGGGCTACATGGTGCCCTTCGCCATGGCGTGGATTCTGGCCACCATCGCGCTGGCGATACTGCTGGGCAATCTGGTGCTCGGGCCGTCCTGTACCACCACGCTGTACACGGCGGCGGCGGAGGCTCCGCTCTACTCACTGGGGCGCGTCCGCAGCGCGGAAAAAGCCATAGCCCGGATCGCCACCATGGTCCAGCACGCCCAGAAGGACATGGAAATCGAACGGACGGACGAGGGGACAAACCCGAGCCCAAGTGACGTCGTGTAGCACGAAGAACCGGGTACAGCAAGAAGCGCCTGCTTTAGAAGGCGCGCGTACGATGCGTGAGCCAGTACCAATGGATGGGTGGGACGACGGGGGCCCAAAAGGGTCGCCCCGAGCAAAGTCTTCAGCGCACCGCGTTGCGGCGGTGCGTCCCTTTAGTTCCGCGCCTTTTCCGACTTCATCATTTCCGTGAAGCGCTCGAAGAGATAGCGGCTGTCGTGGGGTCCGGGGGAGGATTCGGGGTGGTATTGCACGCTGAACAGGGGCTTGGTCTTGTGGGCCATGCCGGAGCAGGTATTGTCGTTCAGGTGGGTATGGGTAATTTCCACTTCATCCAGATTGAGCGAAGCGGGATCGACGGCGAAGCCGTGGTTCTGGGCGGTGATTTCCACCTGACCATTTTCGTGGAACTGGACGGGCTGGTTGCCGCCGCGATGGCCGAATTTCAGCTTGTAGGTCGAGCCGCCCAGGGCGTGGGCCAGAATCTGGTGGCCCAGGCAGATGCCGAAAATCGGCTTGCCGCTTTCGATCAGCTTTTCCACGGTGGGGTAGATATAGGGCAACGCGGCGGGATCGCCGGGGCCGTTGGACAGGAAGATGCCATCGGGATTGCGCGCGAGGATGTCTTCCGCAGAGGCTGTGGAAGGCACCACGGTGACCTGGCAGCCGGATTCGTCCAGCAGGCGCAGGATGTTCTGCTTCATGCCGAAATCGAGGGCCACCACTTTGTACTCGTTCGCGCCCGTGCCCTGATATTCATAGGCCTCGGTGACCGTGACTTCCTTCACGAAGTCGGAACCGGCCATGTCGGGCGACTGGCGGGCGATTTCCACCAGCGCGGCGTGATCCATCGTCACGGTGCTGATGGCGCACTTGAGCGCGCCCTTGGTCCGGAGGATCTTGGTGATCTTGCGGGTGTCCACGCCGTCGATGGCCACGATATTGTTGGCCTTGAGGTAGTCCGGAAGGCTCTGGGTCGCCCGCTGGTTGCTCGGTTCGAAGCAACATTCCCGCATGACAAAGCCGCTGACGAAGGGCTTGCGGGATTCCACGTCCTCTTCGTTCACGCCATAATTGCCGATGTGGGGGTAGGTCATGGTGACCACCTGGCCCGCATAGGAAGGGTCCGTCAGGATTTCCTGATAGCCCGTCATGCTGGTGTTAAACACGAGTTCCCCCGTGGATTCGCCTTCGGCGCCCACGGCGCGGCCTTCGAATACGGTCCCATCTTCCAGGGCGAGCAGGGCTTTCATAGGTAGACTCCAGGCGGGGGGCTGCGGGTTTAAAATTGCGCTAGTATAGCAAATGGCGGCGGGGAATTTCCTGCTTTTGATGGGGAGGGCATTGAAAGACGGATAGGACGGATAGGACCGATTGATCCATCCGACCTATCGGTCGTATCGGTCCTATCCGTCTGATCTTGATATACTGTTGGCGAAACTGAGCAGAAGGAATAAACCATGACGCCCACGAACCACAACGTCCCCGGATGGAATTTCTGGATTGATCGCGGCGGCACCTTTACCGACGTGGTCGCCCGGGATCCGGATGGGGCAGTTCATGTGCGGAAGTTGCTGAGCGTCAACCCCGAGCACTATGGCGACGCGCCCCTTCACGCGATCCGGGGGCTGATGGGCTTGCCCGAGGGCGCGCCCATACCAGCGGGGTCGGTGCGCTCGGTTAAAATGGGCACGACCCTGGCCACGAACGCCCTGCTGGAGCGCAGGGGCGCGCGGGTGGCCTTCTTTGTGACGAAGGGCTTTCGCGATCTGCTCAAGATCGGCTATCAGGACCGGCCCGATCTTTTTGCGCTGCACATTCAGAAGGCGGAGACGTTGGAAGCCTGCACGGTGGAGGTGGAGGAGCGAATCCTGGCCGATGGCGAGATCCGGACCCCGTTGAACTGGGACGCGGTTCGCGCGGAGCTGGATCTCCTGCAAGCCGAGGGTATCGACAGCATCGCGGTGCTGCTGATCAACAGCTACGTGAACCCGATTCATGAATTTCGCATTGGCGAAATGGCGAAGGAACGGGGCTTCACCCAGATCAGCCTGAGCCATGAAGTCGCCAATGAAATCAAGGCCGTGGGGCGCGGGAGCACCACCCTGGCAGATGCCTACCTGACGCCCATCATCCGCGATTATATTGCGCGGGCACAGTCGGCCCTGGGCGAGGGCGCACCCCTGCGCTTCATGCAGTCCAATGGGGGATTGGCGAGCGCGGGGCGTTTTTCGGGGAAGGACGCGATTCTGTCCGGCCCGGCGGGCGGCGTGACGGCCTGCGCGGCGGTGTGTCGCCAGGCGGGTTTCCCGAAGGCCATCGGCTTCGACATGGGCGGCACCTCGACGGACGTGAGCCGCATGGATGGAAGCCCCGAGTTTGTTTACGAGAAACAGGTGGCGGGTGTGCGCATCAAAGCGCCCATGCTCTGGGTGGAGACGGTGGCGGCGGGCGGCGGATCAATCCTGGCCTTCGACGGGCGGCGCTGCACGGTGGGTCCGGAGAGCGCGGGTGCTCAGCCGGGTCCGGCGTGCTACGGTCGGGGTGGTCCGGCCACGGTGACCGATGCGAATCTGGTGCTGGGCCGCATTCAGCCACGCTATTTTCCTGTCTGTTTTGGTCCGGAGGCGGATCAGCCCCTGGACGCGGCGGCGGCCCACGCGCGACTGTCGGAACTGGCGCAGGCCATGAGCGAGGCCACCGGCCGTCCCCACACGGCGGAAGCGGTCGCGGCGGGCTTCATCCGCATCGCGAACGAGAACATGGTGAAGCCCATCAAGGCCATCAGCGTGGCCCGTGGCTACGATGTGCAGGAATACGCCCTGTGCTGCTTTGGCGGTGCGGGCGCGCAGCATGCCTGCGCCGTGGCGGAAGCCCTGGGGATTCGCAACATCGTGATTCATCCCCTCGCGGGGGTGCTCTGTGCCTACGGCATGGGTCTGGCCCGTTTCAGCCACACCGAAACGCGCCCACTCTTGGCGCCCCTGGATGAAAACGCGTACGCGCGCATGACGGGGAGCTTTCGCGACATGGAGTCGGCCGCGCGGTTGGCCCTTGCGGGCGATGGCGTGGCGGAGGATCAGATTCACTTCACACGCAGCGTGGAGCTGCGTTATGCGGGTGTGGACGCGGCCATCGACGTGCCACTGGAGGAAGGGGAGAAACTGGAAGAGCCGTTTCTGGCACTGCACCAGCAGCGCTACGGCTTCACCAAGCCGGGCCACGGCATCGAGGTGGTCAACGCGCGCCTGCTGGCGGAAAGCGGTTCCGGCAGCGTGCCCCGATCCGCACTGCTCTGCCCGAACCCCGAATCGGCCGCCGCCGCTGCGGAGCGACCCGATGTGAACCTGTTGGTGACGGAGCGTCTGCCTGTGACCTTTGAGGCGGCTGCGGGCGGCGTGACGGTGTTGGAGACTCCCGTGATTCGACGGGGTAGCCTCTTGCCCGGCCACTGCCTGGAAGGGCCGGCCTTTATCGTGGAGGAGGCCTCCACCGTGATCGTGGATCCAGGCTGGTCGGCCTCGGTGGACGAGTTTGGGAACTTGATTCTCGCCGCTTCCGAATCGACACGGACCGGGCGTGTCTCCACCAATGCCGATCCCGTGCTGCTCGAAGTCTTCAACAATCTCTTCATGTCCATCGCCGAGCAAATGGGCACCTGCCTGGAGCGGGTGAGCCATTCGGCAAACATCAAAGAGCGGCTGGACTTTTCCTGTGCGCTCTTCGGGCCCGACGGCGCGCTGGTGGCCAATGCGCCCCATATTCCCGTGCATCTGGGCGCCATGGGCGAGAGCGTGAAGGCGGTGCTGCGCGATCGCGGCGATGCGATGAAGCCGGGCGACGTGTATCTCACCAACGATCCCTTCCACGGCGGCTCCCACCTGCCCGACATGACGGTGATCACGCCGGTGTTTTCCCCATCGGGCGAGCGGATCTTCTTCGTGGCGAATCGCGGCCATCATGCGGACATCGGCGGGATCGCGCCGGGATCCATGCCGCCCTTCTCGACGAGTATCGATGAAGAAGGCATTCGTTTTCATGACTTCCTGCTCGTGTCCGAAGGCGCCTTTCGCGAGGCGGAGGTGGTGGAGGCGCTATCGGCCGGTCCCTGGCCCGCGCGCAATCTGGAGGAACGCCTGAGCGATCTCCGCGCGCAGATCGCGGCCAACGTTCTCGGTGTAAAGCTTCTCGAGGGGCTCTGCGCGAAGTACGGCACGGACGTGGTCCAGGCCTATATGCACCACGTGCGTCAGAATGCCGCGGAGACCATGGGCGACTGCATCGCGGCCCTGCCCGATGGCGTGCACACCTTCACCGAGCGTCTCGACAGCGGCGCCGCAATCCAGTGCGCGATCACCATCGATGGCCGCCGTGCGAAGGTGGACTTCTCGGGGACCGCCCCCCAACTCGAGGGCAATCTGAATGCGCCGAGCGCCGTGGTACTTTCCGCGGTGCTCTACGTTTTCCGCACGCTGGTGGGCAAGCCCATTCCCTTGAACAGCGGCTGTCTCGATCCCATCGAAGTAATCATTCCCGAAGGATCCATGCTCGCACCCCAACCGCCCGCCGCAGTCGTGGGTGGCAACGTGGAAACCTCGCAGCGGATCTGCGAGGCGCTCTATGGCGCGCTGGGCGTGCTCGCGGGAAGCCAGGGCACCATGAACAACCTGACCTTTGGCAATTCCCACTTCGGCTACTACGAAACCATTGGCGGCGGCACAGGGGCGGGGCCGGGATTTCCCGGCGCATCGGGCGTGCACAGCCACATGACGAACACGCGCATCACCGACCCCGAAGTGCTGGAGCGCCGCTATCCTGTGATTTTGCACGCGTTCTCATTGCGCAAAGGCTCGGGCGGCGCGGGACAATGGCCGGGTGGCGACGGGCTCGTCCGCGCGATGGAATTCCGCGACGCGGTAACGGTGTCGTGCCTGATGGAACGGCGAACCACGGCGGCCTTCGGCGCGCAGGGTGGCGAGAAGGGCCAGCCGGGCCAGAACTGGCTGCTGAACGACGAAGGCCCGATCATGCTGGAGGGTCACGCGACCTTCGACGTGGCGCCGGGCGACATCGTAATCATCGAGACGCCGGGCGGCGGCGGGTTTGGAATGGTAAATGGGGAATTGTGATTTGCGAATTGAACGTAAAGGCAAAGTTGTCAAGTTACCAGTCTAGTAAGACGATGCGTGTGAACTTTATCACTAAGAGTGCTTCGCCAGTTAACTTGGATCGCAAATGGCACATGGCCCGTAGCCCAGCGATATTGCCTCGGAAATCGATACTCCTCTATTGCCTTCTCTGATCGTGTGACAACTGGACACGTGATACTTTTTACCTTTACCAGAAGTCGCGATATAGACTGTTTGCTCTTGCTGTACTTCTGGAGCGGTACGATGCATGGGCCTGCTTGGGGGAACTGGCGGGGGTACAGGAACGGGGGTTGATGGACTTGGTGTTATCTGGGGGGCTGGCGCGATTTCTGGAGCTACTATCGTGCGAACCGGTGCTTGCTTGGGAGTGTGAGGCGTAGTTGGTGAAGACGTGACCAGAACCGCACATGTAGGCACCAGAAAAATTAGAAATGCAGAAATTGCCCCACAGGAAAGGCAGCCATAGAAAACTTTCTTCCCGGCAGCCTTCTTTGACGACTTCGTCAGCAGTTCCGCTAAGGCCACAGGGTCTTTCTGGGATTCCTCTATGAGCGCAGTGGCTTGACTTCTTGTGAGTTTGTGCAGTTTTCCAAACGGGGTCCCGATGGATTTGAGATACTCCCGTTGGTCCTCTGTCATTGGTTCGTTGTGAGAGGATACGGCGACATGTGCGAGCGGTGGCGCGATTCCGGGCACGGATACAGCACCACCACATCCGCTGCACTTCCCCGTCTGACCTCTGAACTGATCGGGGATTCGTAGTAGCTTGCCGCAGGCAGGGCAATTCAGTTCAATCATTGTGACTTCCCCTTGCCCCGTACTGCCATGGGCATTTCCTTGATGGACAGATAGACACTTCCTTCAGAAACACTTTATGCGGAAGTCGTGAGAAATGATTAAACCATACTTCGTCGATGTTACTCCAGTACGGAAGCGAGAATCGTGGCGCGCAACAGACCGAGAACCCCGCTTGCTTTTTCGGGTGGGCACAGTCGTGGGCACAATAATATCGATATAACGAGTGCAGCACTTGGCGCATTAGAAAGCACTCGCGCATCTCTTGGCCCCGGAGGGGCCGCGGAACTTAGCCCAGGGTGGAGCGAGGTACGAGCGGAACCCTGGGATCATCGCCACAACCCCAACACGAACCCCCAAAGGGGGTGACGGAAGTTCGGTCTGATAGTGTATTATGCTCACATTCCGTGCAGACTCTAACGTACAGGTGGCATTGCACAATCAGGAGGCTGGATTATGTCGCAATCGTACTGTAATCTTCTTTTCCACATGGTCTTTTCGACGAAACACCGGGAGCCGCTGATTACGGAAGAAATACGAGACAGGATCTATTCCTACCTCGGCGGAGCGATCAAGGGCGAGAAGGGCATTCCGATTCTAATCAATGGCATGGAGGATCACGTCCATATTCTGGCCGCGCTGCACCAGGATTCCTCGGTGTCAGCGGTACTCCGGAATATCAAGGCCAACTCCTCAAAGTGGCTTCACCGTGATCTGAAGGGACATGAGAACTTTTGGTGGCAGGCTGGATACGGAGCCTTTACGGTGAGCGCCAGCCAGAAAGATATTCTCTACAATTACATCGCGAATCAAGCGGAACACCATAAGAAGATGACCTTCAAGGAGGAATTCGTCGCATTGCTTGAAAAGCACGGGATTCCGTACGACGAACGCTATATATGGGACTAACCTCGCGGGCCTTCCGTCGCCCCCTTCGGGGGCTTGCGATTGTTGTTGCCGTTGATCCCAGGGTTCCGCTCGTTCCTCGCTCCACCCTGGGCTAAGTTCCGCGGCCCCTCCGGGGCCAAGAGCGGGCCGGAACGCGTCCGAAGCGACTGGCACCGCGAGCACCAAGATGCCCTGTGGCGGCGAGTTTGGAATCGTGAATCGTGAATAATGAAACCTTGAATGGTGCCCAGAGTTCTTATCCTTCGTCTTTCTCAAGTCTCAAGTCTCAACTCACAAGTCACAATTCACAATTCATAATTCAATACACCTCCGGGACGAAATTCTGCTCGCTGATGGGCGGGCGGACGTAGCTGTCGTCGATAACCCTGGGCTCCAGCTTGATGGGTTCGGGGGTGAGGTCCTGGTAGGGCACCAGGCTTAACAAATGGGCGATGCAGTTCAAGCGTGCGCGCATTTTCACGTCGGCGTTGACCACATACCACGGGGCCTGCTTGATGTCGGTGTAGTTGAACATGTCGTCTTTGGCCCGGGAATACTCCACCCACTTCATGCGCGACGCCAGGTCCATGGGGCTGAGCTTCCAGCGTTTGGTGGGGTCTTTCATACGCGCCTTGAACCGCTCTTCCTGGATTTCGTCGTCCACGGAGAACCAATATTTGATGAGGATGATCCCGGAGCGCACAAGCATACGCTCAAACTCGGGACAGGAGCGGTAGAACTCCTGCAACTCGGCGTCGGTGCAGAAGCCCATGACGCGCTCTACGCCCGCGCGGTTGTACCAGCTCCGATCGAAAAGCACCATTTCACCCGCGGCGGGCAGGTGGGGCACGTAGCGCTGAAAGTACCACTGGGATTTTTCGCGCTCAGTGGGGGTGCCCAGGGCGACCACACGGCACACGCGGGGGTTGAGGCATTCGGTGATGCGCTTGATGGCGCCGCCCTTGCCCGCCGCGTCGCGCCCTTCAAAGATGACCACCACCTTGAGGCCTTCGGCCTTGATCCATTCTTGAAGTTTGACCAGCTCGATCTGGAGGGCGCCCAGGGCCTTCTCGTAGTCCTTGCTGGACATTTCCTTCAGCGGCTCGGCGGGCGCAGCCCGCCTCTCCACCTTTTCCCTGCCCTTCTTTTTTTTCTTGTCCTTTTCACCCATGGCGCGCACTCCTTCTCTTGTGCCTGGCGTCATAGTGGCGTTTGCGTTGGTTTTTTGCAAGTACGGCATCGTGTTCAAGCGTTTGAGAGGCGGGGGAACGGTCCCCTTCAAGGAAAGTATGCATGGAGTTCCTCTACTTCGGGGGCGTCGTGGGGCGCTCGTGAAAGCAAAACGACAGCATAGCAGTACACTAACCATAGTTGGGGCGGCCCGCGCGTTGACTTGGCGTCGCCGGCTAATTATACTGTGGCGCACTTGGCTGATCTGTCGTAACCGGAGAAGGGTTATGTTGGATGCACATGTACTTGTACTGAACAAGTCGTGGATTGCCATCAATGTGGCAAGCGCGCGCCGTGCCCTGGCGCTGTTGTACCAGGGCCACGCCCGTGTTGTGCATCCCGCCGATTATTCCCTCTACGAATTTGACGCGTGGTGTGTCCATTCCCGCAAGGAATACCTGCGCGGCACCGACCTTCCCATGGTCCATTCGCCGTCTCAGCCGGTGCTCCTTCCCGAGGTGATCCTGCTGGACGCCTTCAACGGCTTCATCCGCCACGAGATCCGCTTTTCCCGCACCAATATCTTCACCCGCGACAAGCACCAGTGCCAGTATTGCGGGGCGCGGCCGGAAAAAAGCGAGTTGACGCTGGACCATGTGCTGCCGCGTTCGCGGGGGGGGACGGACTCCTGGGAGAATCTCGTGCTGGCTTGCTCGCGCTGCAATGTGAAGAAAAGCAACCGGACACCGGAAGAGGCGAACATGCGCCTGTTGAGCAAGCCCTCCGCACCGCGCTGGCTGCCGCGATTCGGTGTGTCCGTACGGAAGCAGGAGAAGAACAGTTGGCACCGCTTCGTGGACACGTCCTGCTGGGTGACGGACGTGGCGAAGTAACGATAGCGAGTAGATTCAGACCGGTCGCGGCGATTGTCGCGACCGGTTTTTTGGTCATAAGGACAGTCTTTCGTGAGGCTTCGCCTCACCGGCAGAGGATGAAAAGGGCGTCGGGTTACACCCCCCCTACCCCCCCGCAAGCGGGGGGGAACCGGAGGTTGCTTTGATGAGTAGGATTCCCCCGTTTACGGGGGGCCAGGGGGGTAAACTTTCGGGTCGGCAAAGACCGTCGCGAGGTTCTCGTTCAGCCGCTCGAGTACTTTCAGAGCGTCGTCCATTGTCACGGGGCGACGCTGTTCCTGCGCGCGCCTGTTTTCCCGCACAGCCTTGCTTTATACTGAGCGCCTTGACGCTGTTTTCTTCGAGGCCCAGCCCTTCCAATGACTCATCCCACCCCATCGCTCGATTGCGACGTATTCGCCGAGGTCGTGCTGCCCCTGCCGCTCGACCGGACCTTCTGCTATGCCGTGCCCATTGCGCTGCGCCGGCGCGCGGCCCTGGGCATGCGGGCCGTGGTGCCCATGGGCAATCGCGTCGACACGGGTTTTATTGTGAAGCTGGTCGGGGAGCCGACGGTGCCTTCGGTGAAGGCGCTGATCGATCTGCCGGACGAGGTCCCGGTTTTCTCGCCGGAGATGCTCTCGCTCTGCCGCTGGATTGCGGATTACTATTGCTGCTCCTGGGGCGAGGCGCTCCAGTGCGCGGTGCCGAGCGGCCTGAAGATCGGCACCAGGATGCGGTACCGGCTCGTGCCCGATATGATCAACGCGGGCCGTTTTACCGAGCGCCAGAAACAGATTATCGCCGCGCTGTATTCGCGGGATACGCTGACCGAGGGCCAGCTCGCGGCGGTGGCGGGTCGCACGGCCCTGAGCAATACCCTGGCGGCCCTGGTGCGCCGGGGAATCGTTCTCGCGGAACCGGTCCTGCAGGACGCGGGCGTATCCATCAAGCAGGAGCATTACGCCGCATTGCACGCGGAAAACCGGCTGGACAACGATGCGCTCGAAGCGCTGCAACGTCGTGCGCCGAAGCAGGCGGCGGTTTACCTCGATCTGCTCCATTCGGGCGCGACCACGGCTCTGGGCGATTTGAGCGCCAAGCATGGCGCACCCCTTTCCACCATTCGCGCGCTGGAGAAGAAGGGGCTGCTCCGGATCGAGGCGCGGGAGCTCTATCGCGCGCCCGAGACCGGCTCCGCGAACCAGGCGCGGGAGAAATATCCGCTGAACGACGAGCAACAGGCCGCCTACCACGAGATAGTCGGCGCGGTGGAGGCGGGGACTTTTCAAACCTTCCTGCTGCGGGGCATCACCGGCTCCGGAAAGACGGAGGTTTACCTGCAGGCCATCGAGCGGGTGCTGGCGCTGGGCCGCGATGCCATCATCCTGGTGCCCGAGATCTCGCTGACGCCCCAGACCGTGGGGCGCTTTGTAGCCCGCTTTGAACACACGATCGCCGTGCTCCACAGCGGCCTGAGCCTGGGCGAGCGCTACGACGAATGGCGGCGCGCGCAACGCGGCGAGGTACGAATTGTAGTGGGCGCGCGATCGGCGATATTTGCGCCCCTGCCCAATCTGGGCATCGTGATCGTGGACGAAGAGCACGACAGCTCCTACAAGCAGGGCGAGACGCCGCGCTACCATGCCCGGGATGTGGCCATCATGCGCGCGCGCAACAGCGGCGCGGTCTGCGTGCTGGGATCGGCCACGCCCTCGGTGGAGTCCTATTACAACTCGGAGATCGGGAAATCGAAGCGGATCGAGCTCTCCAGGCGCGCCACCGTAGGCTCCCTTCCCAAAGTATCCATCATCGACATGCGCGCGGAAGCAAAAGAGACCGCGGGCAAGATCATTCTGTCGCGCACGCTCGAAGACGCGGTCAACGCGAAGGTGGACGCGGGAGAACAGGTTATCCTGCTGTTGAATCGGCGTGGTTTCGCGCCCTTCGTGCTGTGTCCCCAATGTGGCTGGGTGGCCGAGTGTGAGAACTGCAACGTGAGCCTCACCTATCACAGCGAGGGCAGCCGCCTGCGCTGTCATTATTGCGATGCGACCCGGCCCAAACCCGAGATCTGCGACAAGTGCCATTTCAATCCGCTTATCTATCTCGGCATGGGCACGCAAAAGGTGGAGGACTACCTCATGCGATCCTTTCCCAAGGCGCGGGTGGCGCGGATGGACGCGGACACCACCTCGGGCAAGGGGGGGCATGCGAAGATATTGGGCCGCTTTGCCAAACGCGAGATTGATGTGCTCATCGGCACCCAGATGCTGGCGAAGGGCCATGACTTTCCCGGGGTGACCCTGGTGGGCGTGGTGAACGCGGACACGGGCCTGACCCTCCCGGATTTCCGCGCGGCGGAGCAGGGCTTTCAATTGCTGACCCAGGTGGCGGGTCGCGCGGGCCGGGGCGAACTGGCGGGCGAAGTGTACATCCAGACCTTTCGCCCGAAGCACTATGCCATCGTGGCGGCGGCGAGCCACGACTATCCCGGCTTCTTCCAGCAGGAGATTGGTCACCGCGAGAGCGCCCAGTATCCGCCCTTTCGGCGGTTGGTGAATTTTGCCCTGGAGAGCGAGGATCTGGAGTTGGCCGAGCGGAGTGCGCTGGCCTTGAACAGAATTGTCCGGGAGCTGACGCGAGACGAGGCCTTTCGGGGAATGGAGGTGATGGGCCCCGCACCCGCCGCGGTGAAGCGTGTCAACAAATACTACCGCTGGAATCTGGGGGTGCTATCGAGAAGTCCGGTGAAACTTAACGCCCTCACGCGCCGCGCGCGCGAGGCCTTTCTGGAGGGTCAAAAAGGGCGGAAAGTGTTGTTGAAAGTAGACTTAGACCCCTATGGAACTTTTTAGAAACTTATGGTATGCCAAAGCGAGTCAAATGCCGGGGGGACAACAACTTGGAATTATTTTTCCAACGTGATAGGATTTACCCTCACGGATCGGATCCGTGTGTTCAAACTCAGCAAAAAATTGGAAAGGGTAAATAAATGAGCAAGATTCTTTTGAGCCTGTTGAGCCTCGTCATGATCACCGTTATGGCCGGTTGCAGTGCCCCCGCCCCCGCCCCTGATGGCGACGGCGGTGCTGCGCTCCCTGGTTCACATCGTCCCGACCGCGATGCAGAGGACGCTGCGCCCGCCGCCGAGCCCGCGCCTGCCGCCGAGCCCGCCCCCGCTGCCGAGCCCGCGCCTGCTCCTGAAGCTGCGCCGGCTCCTGCTGAAGGCGCCGCGCCCGCCGAAGCGCCCGCTCCTTCCGCGTCCGCCGCTCCGCTGACCGGTACGACCTGGGCCTGAAAGGATATCCAACTTGCGTTTCTTGAGGGCGACAAGTTGTCGCTCAAAGGTGGCGCGGTGGAGTCCCTCTTCCCGGGCGGTACGGAAGTTCCGTACACGCTTGCCGAAGGGGTGATCAAGGTGGAGCTTATGGGCACCACCTACGCCGGCACCTGGGATGGCGCAAAGTTGGCTATCGACGGTACTGAGGCTACGAAGCAGCAGTAACCACAGGTAATGGAAAATGCAGAGGGCGGCCTCGAATCGAGGCCGCCCTCTTGCCATGTGCGGACATATCCGCAACTTGGCAAAACATTTTCTTTGGGGCTTGGGGGCCCGTATAATAGCGCCCGGTTCCGGGTGCCGCACCCGCCGCCCGCGCAACCATCTTTCCCAGACTTCACAACGATTTCCCCCGAAAGGAAGCGCTTTCCCATGCCCAATTTTGATGCCGAACGCAATATTGAAACCCAGCAGATTGATGCGCGGCTGAAGGAAATCCAGGCCACCATCTACAGCCACCGCCGGCCCATCGGGCCGGTTGAAGCCAGCGTGACCGGCCGGGGTCTGGGTCCGGAGCGCATGCCGAAGTCCGGCTGGAAGCCTTTCAAGGTCATGGACCGCTGGGGCGGCTTCGACCAGACCACCTGGTTCCGCATGACGGCGGTAATTCCCAAAGAATTCGCCGGCCAGCAGGTCGTGGCGCTGATCCGCCACTCGGGCGGCCACTTCGAATGGGGCGTGCCCATGCTTTCGGCGGCGGGCGAGGCTCTGGCCTATATCAACGGCCAGCCCTACCAGGGTCTGGACAAGTTCCACGAGGAGATCGTGCTGTCGAAGAAGGCCAAGGCCGGGGAAAAGTTCGAGATCGCGCTGGAAGGCGTGCCCAGCACGAAGATGGACATCGAGCACCACTTCGAATATGCCGACATGGCGGTGCTCCATCAGGAAGCGTGGGACGTGTATTGGGATCTCCTGGTGCCCTTCAAGGCCTACAAGGCGCTCGACCCCGGCTATGCGCCCGTGCGCCAGCTCTTTGACGTAATCGCAAAGGCGGTCCGCATGGTGGACCTGCAGCACGTGGGCACGCCGGCCTACTACGCCTCCTGCGCGAAGACGAGCGCGTGGCTCAAGAAAGAGCTCAAGCGTTTCGAGAACAGCCACGGCATGGGCAAGCTTATTCTCGTGGGCCACTCCCACATCGACACGGCGTGGCTCTGGCCCCTGCGCGAGACGCGCCGCAAAGTCGGTCGCACCTTCTCCACGGTGCTGCGCCTCATGGAGCGCTACCCGGAGTACCACTTCTCGTGCAGCCAGCCCGAACTGTACATGTACGTGAAGGAGCACTTTCCCGAAGTGTGGAAGGGCATCAAGCAGCGCGTGAAGGAAGGCCGCTGGGAGCCCTGCGGCGCGCCCTGGATCGAACAGGACAGCAACATGCCCAACGGCGAGTCGCTGGTCCGCCAGTTTCTCTACGGCAACCGCTTCTTCCAGAAGGAATTTGGCATGCGTTCGCGCACCGCGTGGCTGCCCGACGCCTTCGGTTACCCGTGGTCCCTGCCCCAGATTCTGCGCCAGTGCCAGATCGACACTTTTGTCACCACGAAGATCGACTGGAGCATGTTCACCAAATTCCCCTACAGCCTCTTCCAGTGGCAGGGTATCGACGGCACCCGCATCCGCGCGTGCATGCCGCCGCTCAACTACAACGGCAATCCCGTGCCCGCCGATTGCATCCAGCAATGGCAGCTTTTCAAGCAGCGCGACAGGATCGAAGAGCTGCCCTTCCCCTTCGGCTGGGGCGATGGCGGCGGCGGCGCGACGCCGGAGATGATCGAGCACGGGCGACGCCTGAAGAACATCATTGGCGTGCCCAAGTGCGAATTCGGCCGCACACAGGACAGCTTGGACCGCATGGCGCAGCAGTGCCCGGACGAGGCCCTGCCCGTATATAACGACGAGCTGTATCTGGAACTTCATCGCGCCTGCCAGGTGACCCAGGCCCGCACGAAGCGCTTCAACCGGAAGATCGAGATCGCGCTTCACGACACGGAGTTCCTCGCGTCCCTCGCCCACCTCAACGGCGGCAAGTACGACAACGACACCCTCTGGACGGCCTGGCGCACGCTATTGACCAATCAGTTCCACGATATCCTCCCCGGCTCGTCGATCACCGAAGTGTACACAACCGCCGAGAAGGACTATGCGAAGGCCCTTCAGACCGTGCTGGACGTGCGCGCGACCGCGCTGCCCAAAGTGCTGGGCAAGAGCAACGAAGCAAGCCCCGGCACCCCGCTGGTCATCTTTAACACCCTCTCCTGGGTTCGCACCGATGTGGTGGAGGCCGAAGTGGCCCTGCCCAAGGGCGCTTTCCATGTGGTCGGACCCGACGGCGTGGTGGCGCCCAGCCAGAAGATCGGCAAGGACCGGATTCTCTTCGAGGCGGCCAATGTGCCGCCCCTGGGCCACGCCGTGTTTCATGTTGTAAGCGGAAAGGGGTCGACCGCCGAGCCTTCCGAG
Source organism: Candidatus Hydrogenedentota bacterium (assembly GCA_016791475.1). Taxonomy (NCBI): domain Bacteria; kingdom Pseudomonadati; phylum Candidatus Hydrogenedentota; species Candidatus Hydrogenedentota bacterium. The sequence goes on along the minus strand of JAEUWI010000005.1, from coordinate 113,056 downwards.
TTGAACGTGAACACGAAGGCCCTGGAAAACGACACCCTGCTTATCAAGCTCGACGGCAACGGCGAGTTTACCAGTATCTACGACAAGCTCGAAGGCCGCGAAGTACTCGCCAAGGGCCAGAAGGGCAACGTCATCCAGTTGTTCGATGACCGTCCCTTCGATCACGACGCCTGGGAAATGGACCACAACTTCGACGAGGAACAGCAGTGGGCCCCGGGAAAGGCGGAGTCCGTCAAGGTGATCGAAGAAGGCCCGGTACGCGCCGTGGTGCGCGTGGTGCGCAAGACCGAAAACAGCACCATCACGCAGGACATCACGTTGTACGCCCTGCTCCAGCGGGTGGATGTGCAGACCCACGTGGACTGGCATGAGAAGCGCGTGCTGATGAAGGTGGCTTTCCCGGTGGACATCCTGAGTTCGAAAGCGACCTACGACATCCAGTACGGCACCATCGAGCGGGCGACCCACGGGAGCCGAGAGCACGAGCGCGCGCGCTTCGAGGTCACCGGCCACCACTGGGCCGATCTGTCCGAAGGCAACTACGGCGTGAGTCTGCTCAACGACTGCAAGTACAGCTATGACATCAAGGGCAATGTCATGCGCCTGTCCCTGCTGCGCGCCCCGGTGCACCCCGATCCCCAGGCGGATCAGGGCGAGCACACGATGGTTTACAGCCTCTATCCCCACAACGGCGATTGGCGCAATGGCACCGTGCAGCAGGGCTACGAACTCAACGTGCCGCTGATCGCGGTATCGGGCGCCGCGGCCGAAGCGGCGGCCTCCTTCGCGAGTATGGACGCGGACAACGTGATCATCGACGCCGTAAAGAAGGCGGAAGATTCCGACGCGCTCATCGTGCGCGTCTACGAGGCTTATGGCCAGCGCGGCGATGTGCTTCTGTCCTTCGCCCGCCCGCCGAAATCCATTGCGGTGTGCGACATGATGGAAGAGAACGACAAGCCCGTGAAGTTCAAGGGCCACACGGCCGCCCTGTACTTCACGCCCTACGAGATCAAATCGTTGAAGATTCAGTTCTAGGGTAACGAGATTGAGCGAATGATCGCGGCCCGGTGGTGCAAACCGCCGGGCCGTTCCATATCTTACACTGCGTATGAAAATCGAGTCGTGATCCGGTAGAAAATCAGAGGGAGCGTTATTGTGAAGGGTGCTCAAATTCCAGCCATTCAGGTGTCCGCATTGACCGGTCAGGAAAGGTTCACAAATGGGGCAGGAGACCTGCAATTTGAAATCCTAGACTTCTGGCGATGGATGGGATCTGATCTAGTGTGCAATTCAATGCGCGGTCTGCTGGCAGAGTTCATTGTGGGCCAGGCCTTGGAACTGAAAGGCGGTGTGCGAGTCGAATGGGACGCATGCGATCTCGCTACGCCGTACGGTGTCCGAGTAGAAGTGAAATCCGCCGCCTATTGCCAATCATGGGCACAGCGCCGCCTTTCGCCGATAAGTTTTGATATAGCTCCCAAATGGCCGGACAACATAGCCACCAATGAAGTGTCTGAATGTGCACGGCGCGCGGCGGACGTTTACGTGTTTTGCCTCTTGCATCATCAAGACAAGACCACCATTGATCCGACCCAGATGGAGCAATGGACATTTTTTGTCTTGTCGGCGCGCGTACTCGATCAACAGGTTTTCGCTCAAAGGCGAATAGCGCTTTCCTCATTGCGAAAGCTCGGACCGATAGAGTCGAATTACGCCAAGTTGCGTGAAAGCGTTGAGCGCGCGGCCTCCGAATAAACTCGAATCCTATCGCATCCTGTCATACGAACTCTTCTTATCTGCGCCTGAGATTAATTGCCGTAGTTCAGTCCCGCAATTTTTAGCGACATCAATACATTTCTTCCACGCGCACAATCTCGGTGCTGTGTTGTGGCGACAGGTACGTCACATCTTCGAGGAGGTCGAATTGTGTACCGAAAAACTTGTTGAAGATGACGCGGAAAGAATTCACGGGCGTGATCTCCGGGTAGAGGAGGCCATCATACTGCCGGTCGGGAAAGTAGAAGGTGCTCAGGTTGGCGCAGCGATCGCGGACGTACTCTTCCCAGGGGCCTTCCCAGGGCAGCAGTTCGTTGGAAAAGGTGCTCTGCCAGGTGGTCCGGGGACCGTGATCACCCTCGATGATGATGACGGAGTTCGGTTCGTGCTTTTGAATAGCGTCCACCACCGCAATGAGCCGCCGGTTCACGAAGTCTGTCATCTGCCGCCAGCCTGGCTTGTAGGGCGGAAACTCCAGCAGCACATTGCCGTCCACATCGTAGGCGTGGGGCAGGTGGGGCGCCATGAGGTGGGCGAAGACGAACATGGGCTTGTCTTCCCGCCGCACGGTTTCGAGCGTGTCAAACACGAAGGGGACCCGGTGGTGGAATCGCTTCTTTTTCATCCGGTTGAGGACGGAGCGAATCGGGGTGGCGTCGATCAACTGCTGGTGATATTCCGTGGGCCGCCAGCCGCCCGGATGGATAAAGCGGTCCGCCTCGCCCAGTTCCGTGGGGAAGACGCCGGAGGCGATGGCCACGAACTCGTAGCCGACGGACCGGAGCATGGGCACCACCCTATTGCCCCGAATCTGGGAGAGGAGGGAAGGGTAGCGCGCGTCCTCCCAGCCTTCCGTGGCGATGGCGTTGTCTAGATAGTCCATGTTGAGGGTGGACGCGAGCGAGGGCAGCGTGTTGGGATAATTGGAGCGGCTCCGCTCTGCGATGTAGAAGCCCCGCGCGCGAAGCTGATCAAGGAAGGGCGTGTTGTCGATGTCGAAATACGACTTCAGATAGTCCGACCGGGGATATGAATCCGCCACGATGAAATAGATGTTCGGCAGGGCTGCGGGGTCCAACGCCTTGTCCGCCGGGACCGGCATGGCCACGCTAGGTTGCGCCTGGGACTGACGCACGAGCGCGACGGCGCAGGAAGCCAGCGCGACCAACAGGATCAAAGCGGAAATGCGGTTCAGGGCCGTGGTGACGCCCTTGAAAGACCAGGGCGACTTCCGGAGTCCCCAGAGCGCGCCTGCGGCGATCAGCGCGGTCGCGACCGCGATAGCCGCCACGGCGCCGGGACTGAGGAGTTCGCGGAAGCTGAAGAAGTCCCGAAGGGTATCGACCACGAGGCTATAGCCGTAGAAGGGCAGCCAGAACAGGGAGAGGGCCAGTCCCCGCTTGTGCGGTTGCGGCAGGAGTGGCCAGAGGGCCAGCCAAAGCAGGGTCGTGGCTGCGATCACCACGGCGGCGGGCAGCCATACTTCGTTAAAGCCCGCCCAGACCATGTTGGCCGAGAGCAGGGAAAAGAGGGGGAAAAGCCCGAAGAAAAAGGGGTGCAGGATAAGGGCGCGGCTTCGGTTGGGGGGCTGTTCGGTCATGGCGGATGGTAACGTTGTGTGGGCCACCGAATCAATGCACCGTGTCGACCCGGATGATCTCCGCACTTCCCTGGGGGGACAGGTAGGTGACGTCTTCGAGCATCTCGTAGTTCCCGCCGAAGTACTTGTTGAAAATCACACGAAAGGTGTTCACCGGCGTAATCTCCGGGTAGAGCAATCCCTCATACTGGCGATCCGGAAAATAATAGGTGCTCAGATTGGCGCTGCGATCGCGGATGTACTCTTCCCAGGTGCCCTTCCAGGGCAGCAGGTCCATCGTGTTTGCGTCCTGCCAGGAAGTCCGGGGGCCGTGATCGCCTTCGATGATGATGATCGAGTTGGGCTCGTGGCGCTGGATGCTGTCCACGATTTCCGTGAGGCGACGATTCACAAGATCCGTCATCTGGCGCCAACCCTCCTTGTAGGGCGGATAGTCCAGCCGTATGTTGCCCTCGGCGTCGTAGCCGTGGGGCAGGTGGGGCAGCAGCACGTGGGCGAAGACAAACATGGGCCGTTCGTTTCGCCGCAGGCCCTCCAGCGTGTCAAAAACGAACGGGGCGAGGCGGTGGTGGTGGGGTTTTTTCATGCGATTGAAGATGGACCGGACGGGTGTGATTTCTATCAGGCGCTGCTGATACTCCGTATACGGTTTGTCGCCCGGGTGAATGTAGCGGTCGGCCCCGGTCATATCCGTGGGAAAGAGTCCCGTGGCGATGGCGACATACTCGTAGCCCCGTGCGCGCAGCGTGCGCACCACGAGATTGTCCTTCATCCGGGGGATCAGTTCCGGGTAGTACTCATCCCAGCCGCCGGGGGCCAGGGCGTTGTCGAGATACTCGAGATTCAAGGTGGACGACAGCGACGGCATGGTGTTGGGATAGTTGGAGCGGCTCCGCTCCGCGATGTAGAAGCCCCGTTCCCGGAGGGCATTCAGGAATGGCGTGTTGTCCATGTCGAAATACGATTTCAGATAGTCCGCCCGGGGATAGGAGTCGCAGACGATGAAGTAGATATTGGGCAGCGCATCCGCGTCCGGCGGAACGGCCGCCATCGCCGTTGCGGGCTCCATCGAAGGAGAAGGGGCCTGGCGCGCGTAGCTCATGGCGCAGGAAAGCAGGGCCACCGCGAGAGCCAGCCCCGAAATACGGTTCAGGAATTTCGTCGCGCCGACAAGCTCCCAGGGGGCCCGGCGCAGCATCGCTATGAATGCGAGCCCGAGCGCCGCCGCGAGGAGGGCCACCGCCGCCAGTGCTCCCACGCCGAGCATTTCCCGATAGCCCAGGAGCGCGCGGAGCGAATCCACGATGGTGCTGTAGCCGAAGAAAGGCAGCCAGAACAGCGAGACCACCAGACCCCGCTTGTGGGGCTGAGGCACGAGGGGCCACAGGGTGATCCACAACACCGCCGCGACCGCGAGGACAACCCCGGCGGGCAGGAGCACCTCGCCGAGGCCCGCCCAGGCCATGTTGGCCGACAGGAGCGAAAAGAGGGGGAAAAGTCCCAGAAAAATGGGATGAAGAACCAGGGTCCGGGAGGATGGGGAAGGGGAGGAACTCATGGATCAGTAAACCTCCGTCACTTTCAGCAGCTCCCGCGAGTTCTGAGGCGTGATCCAGGTGACGTCGTCGAGTTTTCCGTAGTCCGTCTGGAGGAAGGTGTCGAAAAGAATCCGGAACAAATTAACCGGGGTCATCTCGGGATAGAACAGTGTCGCGGGATCTCTTTCCGGCACGTAGACCGAGAGCAGATTGGCGCTGCGATCGCGCACGTAGTCGCGCCACTCGCCTCGCCAGGGATTAGCCGCGTACTCCTCGGGGCTCTGAAGGGCCGTGTTGCTGCCGTGATCGCCCTGGATGACAATGATGGAGTTGGGCTCGTTCGTTCGGATCTCGTCCACCACTTCGATCAGGCGCTTGTTCAAGTACGTTGTGACCGTGCGCCAGCCCTCCTTGTACGGCGGAAAGGTATCCACAAAGTTTCCATCCTTGTCGTAGGCGTGGGGCAGGTGGGGCGCCAGGAGGTGAGCAAAAACAAACATGGGCCGTCCCTCCCGGCGCAGGCCCGCGAGCGTGTCCAGCGTGAAGGGCACGAGCTGATACCACAGCAACTGGTCCATGCGGTTCATGATGGAGCGCACGGGCGTCATGTCGATAAGGTTCTGCTGATACTCCGTGTTGTTGAAGGCGCCGGGGCGGATGAAGCGGTCGGCATCCTCCATCTTCGTGGGAAACAGCCCCGAGGCGATGGCGACGAACTCGTAGTCGTGGGCCCGCAGTGTGCGCACCACGAGGTTGTCGCGCACCAGGGGAATGAGGAGGGGATAGTTCTCGCTGAACTGCCGGGGAACGATGGCCGGGTCCAGGAAGTCGAGATTCAGCGTGGAGGCCAGGGACGGCAGGGTGTGGCAGTAGTTGGAGCGGCTTCGATCGGCCACGTAGAAACCCCGTTCCCGCAGTTGGCCCAGAAAAGGAGTATTTTCGAACTCAAAATAATCCCGGAGATAATCCGCCCGCGGGTAGGCATCGCAGAGGATAAAGTAGATATTGGGAAGCTGGGCACGCTGCTCCGGATTGAGGCGCACGGGCACGGCGGCGGCCTGAGCGCGGGTATTGAAGCCCCGGGCCACCGCGACAACGCAGGAAAGCAGCGCGACCGCCAGCATGAAGGTGGAGAGGCGATTCAGAAAAGCTGTTACGCGTACAAAGGGCCGGGAAGTGCGCCGCAGCAGGTAGAGCAGCGCGGCGGCGATGAGCAACAAGACCGCTGCGGCCCCGACAGTCTGGGCGGGGCTGAGCATGTCGTGGAAATCGAATTGGGCGCGGATAAAATCCACCACGGCGCCATACGCATAGAAGGGCAGCCAGAAGAGCGAGACCACCAGGCCGCGCTTGTGCCGGTCGGGCAACACGGGCCACAAAACGAGCCACAAGATGCCCCCGATGATCAGGACCGCACCGGCAGGCAGCAGGGCTTCCGTCGGCGCCGCCCAGACCAGGTTGGCCGAGAGCAATGAAAACACCGGGAAGAGCCCAAAAAGAAGGGGATGGGCGATCAAGGCGCGATGTTGCGGTGTGGTGGTGTGCATGCGCGATGGTAGCCTTCGTCCGCGTTACAGTTCAATGGTCCGCCGGTGGGATGTGGTAGAAATTGCGCTGGTCGCCTCGGACCAGCATCTCCAGCGGCAGGCGCATGAAGGACGGCGCGGCCACATACTCTACGCCATATTTCACCGAGAGCCGCTGCCAGGTCTCCAGCGAAAAGGAAGGCCACACCTCATGCCACGCCAGAGGCGGCTCGGGCCGGGGCGCCGCGGGATCGAGATAGACGCCGTAGAAGTCTTGAAAGATCGCATTGACGGAGGGCGCGATGGCCGGGCGGTAGACGCCATGCAGCATGGTGGCCATATCCGCCATGACCGGATGGCCAAACTGCATCTGATCCCCCGCCTGATCGTGCTGGACCAGAATCATCCCCTGCGGTTTGCCCTCTCGTTCCATGACCTCGGCCACCGCTTGATGGAAATCACTTCGATAGAGATGGTTGCGGGCCTCGACCTCCCGGGCCACGAGGGCCAGCAGGATCAGGCAGGCCAGCCCCGCCCCGACAAAGCGGAGCGCGCGCGGGGTGACCGCGCCGGGAAGGGGCACGCAGGCCGCGAGCACGCCCGCCAGCGTGCATGCGGCGCCATACTGGTGAAAGACCGCGAGAAGCCCGAGCACGGCGGCGGACGCAACAATAGCCGCCATTGCTGGAACGGCCCTCTGACGGCAGGCGAGCAGTAAACCGGTGCCCATCGTTCCGCCGAAGAGGTAGAAGAAGAGATATTCTCCATTGTCGAGATACTTGGCGATCATTTCGCGCTCCATCGCGAGATCGGCCAGCGGGGTGAGAAGCGCGGCCAGCAACGCGGCGCTAATCCAAGCGGGCATGCGGTCCTCGCGGGTATAGCCAATGGCCACCAGCAGCGGAATCAAAACGGGGGCCACATGGTTCATGAGGCGATAGGGCAGCCAGCCCACGAGCACATAGGGGATGTCGGGTCCCATGACATAGTGGACCGCCATGATGGACCAAACCAGGATCGAAGCGATGGCGCAATAGAGCAGGCCCCAGGTCCAGGGACTCTCCAGCAGCGGTCCCTGGGGCGTATTCGAACGCCCGGCGCCGCTGCGGCGGACAGCCAACAGGCCAACGGCCAGCAGCACCGCCCCCACCAGCACGATGTGGCCCGTGGTCCAGGGGATGGCGCGGTGGCCGGCATAGCGCTCCATGAAGGTGCGCCACAGCAACTCCGGCGCTACGGGACTGAAATAGGGGCCGTCCACCGGCGGGGCTACGGCGAACCCGCGCAAAAAGAGGGCAAAAAGAACCGAAGCCGCGAGGCCAGGTATGGCAAACCGAATCAGGGTGAGCACATCGCGGGTCTGACCTTTCCGCAGGAGCCACAGGACCTGAAGCGCGCCAATGATCAGAAGTGGCGGAAACTGGCCGAGGTGGACGGCGGGCGCAAGGCCCAGCAGCAGCCCGGCGAGGCGGTAGCGCCGATCCAGCAGGGCCCAGAGGGCCAGCAGCATATAGCCGAGTCCGATGGCGCCGTTGGAGAAAATCATGGGCCAGACGAGCACGGGGTAGGTGCTGTAGAAGCTGGTATGGATCTGCAGCAGCACGAAAATCACCGCCACGTGGCCGACCAGTTGCCGCCGCGCGAAAAGGGTGCCCAACAGATACACGGGCACCGTCGAAGCGGCGAGAAAGGCCCAGTTCCGCAGCAGATTTGGGAGCAGGGGCTCGGGGAAGAAATACATGAGGGCGGCCAGGCTGTAGGTCTGGAGACTGTAAAAACCGTGGACGTACTGGAAGAGGGGATGCCCTTCAGGGTAGGGGATCTGACCCAAAATCACCTGAGCGAACTCGTAGTTCTCGTCCCAGCGCACGCCGCGCAGGAGGACTGCCAACAGCGAGAAGACCGTCCAGAGCATGGCCCCCGTCAGACAGGGGCGCTGCGTGAAAGGCTTGCGAAAGTGTTCGAGGGTCATGGATCAGATTCCCGGTGCGGCACGGTGGAAAGGCGCTATCATGGGGCAGGCCCGGTTACGGGGTCAACAAACTACCGGCCCGTGCGGCGCGCCGGTATAATACCGCCCGTGGGCCGCAGGCTCGGGCATGCGGCCCGCGATACAGCGCCACGGTGAAGTGTGAGGACGCATTGACCATAGACCGGAAGATTTACCGCACCCGCTTCGGCGAGGAAGAGATGGGCGGCCGCATCGAACTGTGGCAGGTGCTCTGCGAACACTGGTTCGCCCGCTACATCCCCGCCGACTCCACCACCCTCGATCTGGGGGCGGGCGCCTGCGAATTCATCAATAACATCGTCTCGGCGAAGAAATACGCCATCGATCATAACCCCGACGTGACGGGCCATGCGGCGGATTCCGTGGAGTGCATCGTGGCCGAGCTGGTCGATGGATTGAAGCAGGTGCCGGATGACAGCATTGATCGCATCATGGTCAGCAACGTGTTTGAGCACCTCCCCGATCGCCAGTACCTGTACGATTGTCTGGCGGAAGCGTATCGCGTGTTGCGGCCGGCCGGCAGGATCATCGTGATGCAGCCGAATATCCGCGTGGTTAAAGAGCGCTTCTACGACTACTCCGATCACAGCCTGCCCCTCACCGAAAAGGGCATGGCCGAATCGCTCCAGTCCAACGGCTTCGTGCTGGAGGAAGTGCGCACCCGTTTTCTGCCCTATACCACCAAGAGCCGCTATCCACGCTGGCCCTGGCTGGTCAAACTCTACCTGATGTTTCCCCCGGCCCATTATTTCATGGGCGGACAGATGTTTCTCGTGGGCCGAAAAGACGGTTCTCTCAGAAGTTAAGCAGGTCGAAACCGACGTGAAATGAAAGGGCCCAACCCGGCATGGAGATCGACAGCTTTCTCTTCAAACTGAAAACCGCGCTCAACTATGCGAACCTGGGCGAACGCATCAAATCGATCGACGGCTACCTCATCGACATTCAGGGCTATACCCTCATGCTCCTGGCCGAAGAGGGGCCGGGCTGCGGCGCGATTGTGGAGATCGGAAGCTTCATGGGCAAGTCCACCTGCTGGCTTGCCACCGGCTCGAAAAACGCGCAGCGCGAAAAGGTCTACGCCGTGGACCACTTCGCCGGGTCTCCGGAGCACCAGGAGAACGCCCAACACGAAGTGAGAGCCCTGGTGGAGCAAGGCACCACCTTTCACAAGTTCGAAGAGAACATCCGCAATTTCGGAGTGGAGGACCACGTCATACCCGTCAGGGCCAGCTCGCAGGAGGCCGCGGAACGTTGGAGTGGCCCTATACGACTTCTCTTTATCGACGCCGACCACTCTTACGAAGCATCGCAACTCGACTTTAGTCTGTGGTCTCCCCATGTCGTACTGGGCGGCCTGATCGCATTCCACGACATTGGCGATTGGGAAGGGGTCACCCGCTTCTATCAGGAACTGCTGCAAACGTCCACCGAATTCGTCGAGGTCGTCAACGTCGCCGGGCTGTGTGTTGTAAAGCGGATTGCGCCACCATCCGGGGTCTCGCCCGCGTGAGGGTGGAGAATCCCACGCTCACCGGAGACGGCCGCGCCTTCCGCATCCTCCAACTGACCGATTTTCACGCCGACGTGAGCGAATATGAAAACGAGCGGACCCGCGCGGATGTCCGTGCGATGGTGGCGCGGTACCGTCCCCATTTTCTCGCGGTGACGGGCGATATCTGGTGTGGTGACGCACGACCCGAGACCGCCGGTATGTGGATGACCCGGGAGCTGGATTTCCTGGCCTCGCTGGAGACGCCCTGGGCATTCACCTGGGGCAATCACGATTACGCCACCGATTTTGCCCGGGCCCAGGCGCGTATATGCGCCACGCCGGGCTACGCGGCCCCCGAGTCCACCCCACGGGGCGAGTGTCATCTCGAAGTGCGCGGGGCGTCTGGTGAAACCGCCTGGGACCTCCTTTTCGTCAACTCCCGCGATAAATGGCGGCTTCCCGGCGATCTGGCTTGGCTGCTCTCACAGTCCAGGGCCCTGGCCGAAACGCGGAAACGTGTGCTGCCCGCCATCGTATTTTTTCACATCCCCCTCATGCGCTATCAGCGGGCCATCGACGCGGGGCGCGTTCATGGAATCGCCATGGAGGAGGTGCTCGCCTGGGGAGACGAAGGGGACACCGGCGCGGATCTGATTTTGTCGGCGGCCAATGTGCGGGCCTGTTTCTGCGGCCACAGCCACCGGAACGACTGCTGGTTTGAAGAAGACGGTGTGGTCTTCGCCTATGGTCGCTCCACGGGTTACGGGGGCTATGGCGACGACGTAAGAAAGGGCGCGAAGCTGATCACACTGGACCTCGCCGGAGGCGACTTCCGCTTCGAGACGGTATTCGGCGATGGGAGCGCACCGGAGCCGGGGTGCTGTCATGCATTTCCGTTTCGGGATCGTTGTTATACTGAAGGTGATGGATACCCGATGGACCAACAGGACCAAAGATGAAAATATTTGCAGGAAATATGCTTCTAACCGCCCTTTTGCTCGTGGCGGCGTGTCCCGCTCCGGCTCAGGACGAGGAAGCGCCGCCGGTGCGTACTGGTATCGAAGCGATCGACTGGGCGGCGGAGCAGGTGAATTTTACGTTGCGCGAAGCCGAACCGGCCTCAGATGGGGCCAATGCGGCGACGGTCCAGGAAGAAAAGATGCCCGTGCTTTCGCCCACCCACTCCATCGAAGCCATGGAGATGATGCGCCTGCAACAGGAGATCCGTCTCCTGCGCGAGCTCATCGAAGAGGGCATGGTGAATCGGGTCACCGCGCTGGAGGCGGAGGTGCGCGACCTGAAAGCAACGTTGCGGGGCGAGCAACCGGTCGGTCCCGTGGTGCCCAAGCCCGATGAGCCGGCGCGAGCCCGCCTTCCCCAGCCCGAACCAGGCGCCGCAACGGAGGCGAAGCCGGAAATGTCCCTGGAGGACCTGGCGGCGGCCCAGTTGCCCGCCGTGCCGGCAGAGGAATTTAAGTTTACCGTGGTGGACGAATGGGGGCGCAGTCCCGAGGCCGTTGCGGAGCTGGGCGGCACGGCGTCCACGCTGATTGGCGTGGCGGGTCTCGTGCCCGCGGGAAGCACTCGGGACGATGTTGTGGCCCTGGCTCAGGAGCTCCGCACGAAGTATCGCGTCTACGACAACATCGTGATCGAAGTATTTGACGATGCGAGCGCGGCCCAGGATTTTGCCGATTCACAAAAGGTGAACGCGGAGCGAAGGGTGCTGAGCATCGCAAAGTCCAAGGCGGAGGGGCGGGATCTCATGATCTACTTCGGCGGCGAGTTGCCCGAGGCGCTGACACCGTAGGGACAGCGTCGCCACGAGTTTCGGAATCTCGAAGTTCTCTACGGGGCATCTGCCGAACTGGAATTTTCTTGGACCTGCAGTGCTTTTTCCGACTCTCGGTCACGGGGCGACGCTGTCCCTACATCGCGTCCAATCGCATGCAGGCCGCAACGCGCCCCTCGCCACAGGCCACCAGCGGCGGTGTGGCCTGACTGCATGCCGGGGTCGCCCAGGGGCAGCGGGGGTGGAAGGCGCAGCCCGCGGGCGGGTGCAGGGGCGAGGGGGGATCGCCCTGGAGCATCAGGTTCTCGAGCTGGGCGGCGGCCCCGGCGGTGGGCCGGAGGATGGCCCCCAGGAGCGCACGGGTGTAGGGGTGGCGCGGGTTGTTGAAGACTTCGGCGGCGGGGCCCTGTTCCACAATTTTGCCCAGGTACATGACGGCGATGCGCCGGGCCATGTGCTTCACCACGGCGAGATCGTGGGATATAAGAATCATCGCCAGGCGCTCTTCGATGCAGAGTTCGCGCAAGAGATTCAGGATCTGGGCCTGCACGGAAACGTCCAGCGCGGAGACGGGTTCGTCGGCCAGGATGAGGCGGGGCTTCAATGCGAGCGCCCGGGCGATGGCGATGCGCTGGCGCTGACCGCCCGAAAACTCGTGAGGATACTTGCGCACAAATCGTTTCGCCAGACCCACCTTTTCCATGAGGCGTCCGACTTCATGGGGCACGCCGTCGCGGTCGATGAGGTCGTGGGCGATCATGGGTTCGGCCAACGTGTCATAGACCGTCTTGCGGGGGTTCAGCGATGCATAGGGGTCCTGGAAGATCATCTGGAATTCGGGCCGGGCGCGTCGGAGCTCTTCCTTGCCGTAGGAAGTAAGGTTCTTGCCGTTGAAGGTAATGGCGCCGGAAACGGGCTTGACGAGTTGCATGATCGTGCGCGCCAGCGTTGACTTGCCGCAGCCGGATTCGCCCACGAGGCCCAGGATCTCGCCCTCTTTCAATTCCAGGCTTACGCCGTCCACGGCGCGCAGCCACTCGACCTTGCGATTGAAGAAGGGACCCGAAGTGATGGGGTAGTGGGTCTTGAGGTTGTCGATGCGAAGGAGGCAATCGTTATTCATGATGTGGCCTCGGCGTATTCAAAAGAAATTGGAAACGTGCCACGCGATCCGGCAACGCCGGTTCGTGTGCCCGTTTCGAGGTCAAACCAGAACAACAAAAGGGGTGTTTGGGCGAGTGGTTGAGACTCAATTCCGCCGCTCGGACACGGCCTGCTCCAATGTCCCAAGTCCACGAGGCTTATGGCACACGAACCGGCGTTGCCGGATCGCGTGGCACGACCGTAGTGCTCTTTTGTGCGCGGAATCACAACGCCACCTCCCCGGTCTGCACGCGAATGCACGCAGTCTCCTGGCCCGGCTGCGCTTCGGCCAGCTTCATTGCTCCGGTGCGGCACGCGTCCTGCGCAAACTCGCAGCGCGGCGCGAAGGCGCAGCCCTTGATTTCCCGGCCCATGTCGGGCGGCATGCCGGGAATGGTGTAGAGCGCATCGCCGGACTGGTGCAGGGCGGGCATGGAAGCCATGAGCGCTTTCGTGTAGGGGTGGGCGGGTTTGCTGAAGAGCACCTCGCGGGTCGCCGACTCCACAATGCGCCCGGCATACATGACCAGTACGCGATTGCAGGTGGCCGCGATGACGCCGAGGTCGTGGGTGATCATGATCACCGCCATGCCGAGATCGCGCTGGCGCTGTTTGATGAGGGCAAGGATTTGGGCCTGCACGGTCACGTCCAGGGCCGTGGTGGGTTCGTCGGCGATTAGCAGGGCGGGCCGCGTAATCAGGGCCATCGCAATCATGATGCGCTGGCGCATGCCGCCGGAAAACTCGTGGGGGTAGCGCTTCAGGCCGCTTTCCGCATCCTGAATACCCACCTCGCCCAGCGCATGAATCGCCCGCATGCGGGCCTCGGCTTTTGAGATGTTGCTATGGAGCAGCAACGGCTCCATGAGTTGCTTGCCCACGCGCATGTACGGGTTCAGCGCCGTCATGGGGTCCTGAAAAATCATCGAAATGCGGCCACCGCGTATCTTCCGCAGCGCCGCCGGCGTTGCGGCGAGTAGATCGATGCCTTCGAAGTGCGCCGTGCCGGATTCCACCCGTGCCGGGGGCACGGGCAGGAGTCCGAGAAGAGAGTACTGCGACACCGACTTGCCCGAGCCCGATTCGCCCACAATACCGAGGGTTTCGCCGGGTTCCAGGCGGTAAGAGATTCCATTCACAGCGCGGATGACACCGTCGCGGGTGTGGAAGGCGGTCTGAAGATTTTGTACGTCCAGCAGGCTCATGGGTCAGTCCTTCGACGCTTTGGGGTCGAGGGCGTCCCGCAGACCGTCGCCCAGGAAATTCAGGGCGAAGAGGGTGGTCGAGAGCGCAAGGCTGGGGAAGAGGAGCATCCAGGGGAACTCTTCCATCGTCTCCACGCCCTCCTGAATCAGGAGGCCCCAACTGCTCATGGGGGGTTGCACGCCGAGGCCGAGAAAGCTGAGGAAGGCCTCCAGCAGCATGACCTGGGGCACGGTGAGGGTGACATAAATGATGATCGGCCCGAGGGTGTTTGGGATGATGTGCTGGAAGATGATCCGGGCCTCGGTGAAGCCCATCACCCGCGCCGCCTCGATGAACTCTTTCTCCCGCAGGGAAATAACCTGCCCGCGAACGATGCGGGCCATGGTAAGCCACTCCACCGCGCCAATGGCGATGAAAAGCAGGAAAATGTTGCGGCCGAAAACCACCATCAGGATGATGACAAAAATGGTGAAGGGGAGGGCGTACAGCACATCGACCAGACGCATCATGATCTGATCCACGCGCCCGCTGAGGAAGCCCGCGATGGCGCCATAGGTCACGCCGATGACCATCGAGACGAGCGTGGCCACGAGGCCCACGAGGAGCGAGATGCGGCCGCCATAGAGCGTGCGCGTCAATAGATCGCGGCCCAGGGGATCCGTGCCAAACCAATGGCTCGCCGAGGGGGCCGAGGCGTAGAGCGCCGTGTCCTGCTGGTCGTAGGTGTAGGGCGAGAGCCAGGGTCCGACAAGTGCGCAGAGCACGACAAAAACGAGGACACCCGCGCTGATGACGGCGAGCTTGTTCTTCCGCAGGCGGTGCCAGGCATCCTGCCAGAGGGAGACGCCCGCTTCGGCGTTGTCCAGGATTGCCGCGCTGCTCATCGGGCGGACATCCGCACGCGGGGATCGAGGAGAGCGTGGATCACATCCGCCGCAAGATTGAGGAAGAGCACCAGGGTGGCATAAACGAGCACGGTGCCCATGATCATCGTGTAGTCCCGGTTGAAGGCCGCCTCCACGAACTCGCGGCCGAGGCCGGGCACCTGGAAGATCTTCTCCACCACGAACGAGCCCGTGAGGAGGCCCGCCGTGGCCGGACCCAGGTAGGACACGACGGGCAATATGCCGCCGCGCAGGCCGTGCCTCAGCACCACGGCGACTTCGCTCAAGCCCTTGGCGCGGGCGGTGCGGATATAGTCCTGCCCCATCACTTCGAGCATGCCCCCGCGCGTGAGCCGGGCCACATAGGCGGCATAGACCGCGCCGAGCGTGAGGGATGGTAAAATTTTTTCCGATGGCAGGTCCCAGCCCGCCACGGGCATCCAGTCGAGCCAGAGGGCAAAGATGAGTACCAGCAATGGCCCGAGCACGAAATTGGGCAGGCAGATGCCCGCCATCGCGAAGGACATGGGCGCGTAGTCGCGGAGAGAATTGGGTCGAGTCGCCGCGATGATTCCGGCGGGCAGCCCGATGCACAGGGCCACGATCAGGCCGTAGGCCCCCAGCTCCAGAGAAACGGGAATGCGCAGCAGGATCCACTCGCGCACCGTGCGGCTCGGCTTCTTGAAGGAGGGCCCCAGATCACCCTGGAGCACTCCGCCAAGGTAATCGAGATACTGGCGGTAGAGGGGTGCGTCAAGGTTGTAAGCCGCCTCCAACTGGCGCATGGTCTCCTCCGGCACCCGGCGTTCATCGTCAAAAGGCCCCCCCGGCGCGATGCGCACCATAAAGAAGGTCAACGTGATGATGGCCAGCAGCACCGGGATAAAGGTAAGCAGGCGTTTAAGAATAAAACGGATCATGAAAACTTCGCTGTTCGTCCCCCGGAAAAACCGATGCCCGCGGCGCACGGCACCGCATGCATACTATGCCATCCCGTGAGGGGCCGGTTCCAGAGGGCGAGGATGTGGCCGCGCGGGACAACTCTCAGAGGTTGGGAGTTGTCTCCTCAAGCTGTCGCCGATCGGGAGCGCGGGTTTTCCTACCCGCGTATCGTGCGACGGAGTCGCACGATAATCACGGACTGGAAAGTCCGTGCTCCCGCTGGACCGTATTTTCACAACGTCTCACGCGAACCTACCCCAGCCGGTCCGCCAGGTATCGGGCCGCCGTCCTCGCACTCGTACTGCGGACGAGGGTGCTCAGGTGGACGGCGTCCTCCACGTGACCCCATTCCCAGAGGGTGTCGATGTAGCGGTCCTTCTCTTCCGGGCTCAGCGCGGACCAGGTCGGTCCGTTGAACTTCCGCCTCGGTCCCAGTGTGTATTCCGCCGCGAAGATCTTCGCGGCGTCGTCTTCCCGCGGTGTTATCCAGTCCCAGACCAGGCGCAGGGTCTGGCCATTTTCCATCCGGACCGGGCTGTGGAAGTCGCGGCGGATGCCCGTGCCGCCCCGGAGCACCGGGTTGCGCCGGATCCGGGCGAGGGCGAGGAGCAGGGCCTCGGGCAGCGGCTCGGTCACGGCAATGTCGAAATAGGCGTAGTGGGTCTTGTACTGACCGCCCCGGTGGGGCAGGACGCGCAGCTCGCGAACGCGGGTGATGCTCTCCACAGTGTCGCGCGGGATGAAGAGCACCTCCGCCACGCCCGCCGCGGCCGGCGTGGTGATTTCGGACTGGAGGTTCACATAGACGCCCGCTTCGGTCAGCTTTACCAGCCAGTTGCGTGGACTGCGGCACTGAAAGAAGCGGAGGCTCAGGAGCACGCCGAAGAAGACCGTCACCAGCCCGGGAATGGCGATGTAGATGGGGCTCGTGGGTTCGCCCTTGGGAATGGCGGTGTAGCCCGTAATCGCGGCCGTCACAATGACCACCATCGCCAGGCTCTTCCACGAGACATTCCTGAAGGTATGGTGGACCTCCCCATGAGGGACTTCGGAATTGCTCAACAGTTGCACGGCCACGCGCTCAATTCCCGTTCAATGCGGTCGCGGCAATCGCGGCATGCCGCGCATTCAGCTTTTCGCTCAGTTCACAACGAATCGTCTCATAAGTCGGGTCATCAATGAGGTTCTTCGTCTCGCCGGGGTCGTTTTTCAGGTCGTAAAGTTCGTCCATGCCGGGGCGTCTAAAGTCGCGCATGAGCTTCCATTCCGGCGTGCGATACATGCGCATGTCCGCGTCTGCGCCGTGGTGCATGGCGTATTCGCCGTAGAATTCGTTGCTCCAGGGGATGGACTCGCCCTTCAGCAGGGGCAGGAAATTGCGCCCGTGAATCAGGTCGCCCTCCTTCGGCGATTGGCCCGCCATGGCGAGGAGCGTGGGGTACCAGTCCAGGTTGGTAACACATTCCGTCACCACCGAGCCGGGCGCGACCACGCCCGGCCAGCGCACGAGAACCGGAACGCGCAGCGAGGTGTCCCACATGTTGGGCCGGCGCCCACTGGGTTCGCCGCCCTTCGTGAGCCAGGTGGCGTTGCCCTTGTGGAGCACGCCATGGTGACCCACGTTGTAGCCGTGGTCGCTCGTGAAAATCACAATGGTGTTCTTCGCCAGCCCGTACTCGTCCAGCAGATGGAGGATGCGCCGGAGATTGCGATCCACCCCCGCCACACTGGCCAGGTAGTCGCGCATGGACTGCTCCATCTTCTCCCGGTCCAGGTTGGGTACGTCGGGGTTGGGCAGGGTCAGCACCCGACCTTTCACGTGGTCCGCATCCGCTTCCGCCACGGGGGTCCAGGGCGCGTGGGGCTCGCGAAAATGGAGGGAGAGCATGAAGGGTGCGTCCCGGTCCGCCGCCCGTTGCATGAAGCTCAGCGCCCTGGCCGTTACGAGGTCCGAGGTCAGCCCTTTCTCCTCCGCCACGACGCCATCGTGCTCCAGAATCGGATCGATAACCTTGGCGCCGCCTTCGCGGAAGCCATAGAAGAAGTCATACCCGAAATGGACCGGAAGAAACCTGTCCTGTGTGCCCTGGTGCCACTTGCCCACGAGTCCGGTGTTGTAACCGGCGTCGCGCAGGTCGCGCACCCAGGTGGGCAGCGTCGGCTCCAGACCCAGTCGGGACTCGTCCCGCGTGTCCGGGCGCTTCGCCGGTGAAATCCAGTCGGTAATGCCCACCTCCGATCCGTAGCGGCTCGTCAGCAGGCCCGCGCGGGACGGCGAGCAGACCGGCGTCGTCACATAGAAATTGGAGAACTTCGCACCCTCCGCAGCCAGGCGGTCCATGCCCGGCGTGTCGGCGTCGGGATTGTTCTCGTTGCCCATGGCCCACGCGCCCTGGTCGTCGGTGAGGATAAAAAGGATATTGGGCCGGGTGTCGGCCCAGGCACAAAGCGGTGCCAGGGCGAGAAGGAGGAGCAGGGAGTATGGGATTCGCATCGAGTCCGGCCTTTCGTCGTTGGTCCTTCAACATGACCACAATCATACCGTGTCAACCATGTGTTCCAACAAATCCAGGCATACTGGGAGCGCCGGCATCCCTGCCGGCAGAGATACAGGTGCAACCCGCCGCCGCCCGGCTTGCAGTTGCCCGTGGCAGACGGTAGGATAACGGCGGTGGTCCACAGCAACGATATTTCCGCCCCTATGCCAATCAGGAGAATTTCCCCGCCCCATGGCCAGAGTCAAGTGCCCCCATTGCTTCCATGTGAATCCCGATCAGCAGGAAAGCTGCCAGCAGTGCGGCGCCAGCCTCCCGAAGATCCGGATCGAGGCGCGCTCCGCCATCCAGGAAGCGCAGCAGCCGGGCAAGAGTCAGCTTCAGTTCCGCCGCGGCCAGGTCGTGGCCGGGCGCTACACCGTGCTCAATCTCATCGGCCAGGGCGGCATGGGCTGTATCTACAAGGTGCACGACAACACCCTGGGCGAAGACGTGGCCCTCAAGACCCTGCTGCCCCAGTTTCTCCAGGACAAGCTGGTACTGGAGCGCTTCTATAACGAAGCGAAAATCGCCCGACGCCTGGCCCACCCCAACATTGTGCGCGTTCACGACATCGGCGAGGACGGCAAAATCCTCTATATCTCCATGGAATACCTCCAGGGCATGTCCCTTCGCGAGATTCTGGACAACCTGGGACCCGGGCAGCGCCTGCCCATCGCCCAGACCTTGAAAGTGTTCGACGAGCTTTGCTCCGCGCTGGAGTATGCCCACCAGTTCACGGTCCACCGGGACATCAAGCCCGAGAACGTGATGATCGGCCAGGATGGCTGCGTGCGGCTGATGGACTTCGGTATTTCCAAGCTCATGGCGAACACCCGTCTGACCAATGCCTCCATCGTCATGGGTACCCCCTTCTACATGTCCCCGGAGCAGATCCGGAACAGCCGCGATGTCGACGCCCGGGCGGATATCTACAGTGTGGGCGTGATGCTCTATGAAATTCTGACCGGCACGGTGCCCACCGGCGTGCCCAAGCCCGCTTCACAGGTGACGAAGGATGTGCCCCCCGCCTTGGACAAGATCGTGGCCAAGTGCGTGGAACCCGACCCCCGGGATCGCTATCAGAGTGCGAGCGAACTGCGCCAGGCCTTCCAGCCCCTCCGGCAGTACATCAACAAGTCCGGCATCTCCGGCGGCAAGACCAGCGTCATCCACCGCGCCGCCGGCAGTTACTCGCTCCGGAAGATCGCCGGTGGACTTCTCGTGGCGGGCGCCGTGCTCTTCGCCCTCTGGGGTATCGCCCGGGCCGATGAACGCCGCAAAAAGATCCTGGCCGAGCCCGCGCCCACCGTGGAGGTCGCGGGGAGTGTTTCCCT
Organism: Candidatus Hydrogenedentota bacterium; assembly: GCA_016791475.1. Lineage (NCBI taxonomy): Bacteria > Pseudomonadati > Candidatus Hydrogenedentota > Candidatus Hydrogenedentota bacterium. The sequence goes on along the minus strand of JAEUWI010000005.1, from coordinate 93,269 downwards.
CGGCGCTCCGACCATGGACGACTATAGTGCCCTCATGGAGCAACTCCAGCCCCTGGCCCGAAGCACCGCCCGCCCCGGCTTGAACCGGGCCGCCGAACTGGGCGACGAATTCTGGAGCGCGGCGCGCGCCGCCACCGACTCGACGGCCGCCCTGCAACTCGCCGGCCAAGCTACCCAGTGTTATCTTGCGCCGCTGCTCATCCGCGATGAAATGGTTTTCGTTCCGCCGGGCCCGATAACGCTCGACGGCGGCCCCGTCGACGTGGGGGGCTTCCTCATCGATGCCCACGAGGTGACGGTGGAGCAATACAAGCGCTTTGTGGTGGACGAGTCCCTCTACTGGTCCCTTCCGCCGGAGTTCAAAGATCGGGAGAGCGAGCTTGCCCGTCATCCCATCAGCAATGTCACCTGCGTCGACGCCCTGGCCTATGCGGCCTGGAATCGCAGCGACCTCCCCACCGAGGCCCAGTGGGCACGGGCGGCCTATGGCGATTCGCCCGTCGGCAGCAGTTATCCCTGGGAGGGCGACCCGGAACCCGAAGATGCCAACGTCCGTTTTGATCCGGCGACGCCCTTCTGGACGGCGCCCGTGGGCGAGTTCAAGAGCGATCTTTCGGGCTTCGGTTGCTACGACATGGTCGGCAACGTGTCCGAGTGGACCCGCAGCGCACAGTCCCCCCTGGGGGAGGGTGAGTCACCCACCTTCCAGACCATGATGGTCATTCGCGGCGGCAACGCCAACGAGCCGCCCCGGCCCTGGACCATGCGGGGCACGAGCGCCTACGCGCAGAAAGCGCTGACCCTGGGCTTCCGCTGCGTGGTGAACATCCCCACGGATCCGGCGGCGGCCCGGGCCGCCATGACCGGGGGATTGTGACCCGCTTTTTCGCAGAATTCGCGGCCGCCGCTTATTCCGGTTTGACAGCCGCACCGTAAATTCTCTAAAATCCAGCTAGTCTTCATGCATGATCCGCGCCCCAGGGGTCCTTACGGAATGCAGCGTTCCCGTGGCCGACCTGCCCGCGCTGGAGTGCGCGTTGGGATGAGCCCGACGGGCGCAAGACGAATAGAAAGTGTGCTGGCTCATGGATACGGTCGTCTGCCCTCATTGCAAAGCCCACCGCATCATCACTTCGCGCGTTCCCAAAGATGTGGTGGCCGTCATGCCCTGCCCCAACTGCCACGAACTCGCCGTCCTCTTTCGCGACAAGATCATCCCCATCAACCGGCGCATTCTCGAAGAGGGCAGCCGGGAAGAGCGCACCCAGCACCTCGCTCAGGTGATCACCGAATTTCTCGAAGCGGGCATCCTTCCCTTTCATGAAGGCGGCTCGGATTTCGACAGCGGCGACGAGGAGATGGATGAGCCCATGGAGCGCATGGAGACCCAGCGCGGCGCCCGGGGCCTGGATCCCATTTCCGACAAAGAAGCGGAAAAGTTCACCCGGGTCGATCTGAAGTGCCTGGATGACGCGTCCTACTTCAAGCGCCACTTCGGGAAGTAGGCCGGGACCGTCCCGAATGGCACTAACTTAAGGGTTTCCGAGCAGAAAAAGGATTCCAAGGGTGCCACCCACACGCGGGCCGCCTCAGGCGGCCATCAGCTTGTGGGTGATGGGACATAGGCTTTGCCTGGCCACTCATGAATACCAGCTTGGCGGCTGCTTTTTCGTTGCCTCGCGACGAACTTGACTCGCTTGCAGGCGCCGCACCCATAAACTCCGTCGCAAGCTCCTCCGTGTATGGGTGGCACCCGCCGTTGGCCTCGATTGTTCAAGGTCAATCCCGTGAAGTTAGTGCCATTCGGGACCGCCCCGCGCTTGCAAAACGCGGGACAGTCCCAGAATCACTACGGAAACCCGGGAGCAATCCGCTCGCCGAGGCTGTTTCTGTTATCAAAGGCACGATTGCCTGTTGGACCGTTCCGTCGCGGTCAATGGTGCGAGAAGCAGCGCTCCAGGCTGAAGACCATCGTCGCGCCCGCTTCGTTGCAGGCTGTGATCGCGTCGTAGTCGTTCACGCTGCCGCCGGGCTGCACGATGGCCGTGATGCCCGCCGCGGTCACCGCGTCCACGGCGTCGCGGAAGGGGAAGAAGCCGTCGGAAGACATGACCGCGCCGTCGAGCGTCTCTTCGCCCTTGTACTTCTGGCCCGCCTTGATGATGGCCTGCTGCACCGCGCCGACGCGATCCTGTTCACCGGTGCCAACGGCCAGGGTCTGACCGTTCCTGGCAATCACCACGCCGTTGCTGCGTACGTGGATGTTCACGTACCACGCGAAGAGGAGGTCGTCCAGCTCGCGCTCGGTGGGCTTGCGGGCAATATCCGCGCGGCCCTGCTTGGGGTGATCGTTGTAAGCCGGTACCAGGTCCGCCGCGCTCTTCACGCGGGAGAGGTAGGGTTGGGCGAGGACAATGCTGCCGTCGTCAAACACCTTCATTTCGTAGCCGCGCGCCACGTCGTCGATATACTTCGGCAGGGCGGAGAACTCGGGCACCTTGATGATGCGGATTTCCTTGTTCCGCTTGAAGCGATCCGCGTCGTTGAAGGCGGCGAGGGCGGCTTCGGAGAAAGAGGGCGCTGCGACGCCTTCTACAATCGTTTCCATGATGGCGGCGGCGGTGGCTTCGTCCACTTCGACGTTGAAGACCACCACGCTGCCGAAGGCCGCCTGGGCGTCGGCGTCGCGGGCCCGCTCATAGACCTGCGCGAGGCTCTGGCCGTTCACTTCGATGGCCACGCCGCTGGGGTTGCAATGCTTCATCACGGCGCAGGCCGGGCGCTGCATGTACTTCAAGATGCCGATGGCGTGCTGCATGTCTTCCAGGTTCGTCTGGGAGAGGCCGCTCTTGCCGGTCTTGAGGATCTCGTAGCGACCGAGGACAACGCCCGCACCGTCGGCGGGGCGGTAGAAGGCCGCGGGCTGGTGGGGGTTCGTGCCGTAGCGAAGGTTTTCCACCTTCTCATAGCTGCGGCCCAGCAGGGCAAAGGTGTCGGGGAATTCTCCCTCCGTTCGCGTGCGGTACATCTGCTTCAAATCGTGTTCGGCCATGGGTATGCTCCTTTGGCGTTTAAGTCTGGCGGGGTGCAATCGTGCACTCCTCCAGGCCCAGGCGCGCGGCAAAACAACGTAAAGCAGCCCGTTTCCCCGTGGTTGATTCCACGCTTCGTCGCCAGTCACGGCGCTGCTTGTGAAGGTCCGTTATTATGCCACATCTCCGGGCGAATTCGGAATTCGGGCGACTTCGCAAGCCGCGGCTCGACTCAACCCGTGTACGTGATCGGTTCCGTCTTCAAATCCTCGTCTCTCAGCCCCAGGTCGGCCAGGATCATCCCGCAGGTGCGGCCACTGTCATTGTCGGGATACCCCAGGCTGGGGATATCGTGGGCGTCCGTGCCGATGGTGAACTTCGTGCCGTGGAGGCGCGCCTCCTGGAGTAATTCGCGGAACCAATCCAGCGCGTGGTCCACATGGCGTGGTTGCAGTTCGAAGGCCATGTTTACCTCGGCGGCCTTTTTCAGCACCGCCGAGAGCCGCTCGTGATTGTAGGCCTTTAAGATCGCCATCAGGCCGTCGTGATCGAAAATCTTGCTCAGCTTCTGATGGTAAAAGGGGTGGCCGATAGTGTCCGCGTAGCCCAGCTCCGTCGCGCCCCAGAGCATGTCCAGATAGTGGTTCGCATAGGCGTCCGCCGTCGGCTCGGGATTCTCCACATGTTTCAGGTGGTAGTGATTGCAGGAAATGAGGCGGTAGTCCAGCATGGCCGCAATTTCGGCGTCCGCCGCACTGAGTTTCGGATTGATCATGGTCGACTCCGTGCCGATCATGACCTTCATCGCGCCCGCCGCGCTGGCTGCCGCCAGGGCCTCTTCCCGGTTCGCCGTCAGCTTTTTCTTGAACTCTTCCCGTTCATCTTCCCGGTCGATGTGTTCCGAGATGCCCATGAGCGTCAGGCCATGGGCCGCATTGGCAGCTATCATGTCCTTCACGATCATGTCCTTCTTCGCTCCCGCGCGCCAGGTGTGCATGTGCCAGTCCTGGCGAATGGTGAAGGGCGCGGGGGGCTCCTGCGCGCGCGCGGAAAGGGCGGCGGCCGAGGCTGCGCCGAAAATGAAGAACTGACGGCGGGTCATGGGCTGGCGCATGGCGGGTACTCCTGAGCTTGGGGTGATGTGATGGGGCCATGGTAGCAGAAAACACGCGGGGTGCGACTATCGGACCGATCAGACAGATTAGACGGATCGGGAGAACTGATCAGATCGGTCTGATCCGTCAGATCGGTCTGATAGAGGCTCGCCCGCCGTCAGCTTCGTTGCACCGCCGCCCGCCCCCGGCGTATGATCAAGGCCCGCCGACTTCACCAACCCCGCACCCCGGCGGAAGAGGGAACACCAATGGAATACCGCATCGAAAAAGATACCATGGGCGAGATGCAAGTGCCTGTGGACCGCTACTACGGCTGCCAGACGGCCCGCTCCATCGTGAACTTCAAGATCGGCGGCGAGACCATGCCCCGCGAATTGATCCGCGCCCTGGGCATCCTGAAAAAGGCGGCCGCCCTCACCAACAACCAACTGGGCCTGCTGGCCGACGACCTCTGCAAGGCCATCTGTGCGGCGGCGGATGAAGTCATCGACGGCACGCTGGATGATCACTTTCCCCTCGTGATCTGGCAAACCGGCAGCGGTACCCAGACCAACATGAACGCAAACGAGGTCATTGCCAACCGCGCCATCGAAATGCTGGGCGGCGTGCTCGGCAGCCAGAAGCCCGTGCACCCCAACGACCACGTGAACATGTCCCAGTCCTCCAACGACACCTTCCCCACGGCCATGAGCATCGCGGCGGTGGAGCAGATCCAGAACCGGCTCATTCCCGCGCTGCAGGATCTACAGGAAGTGCTCGCCGCCAAGTCTGAGACTTTTGAAGACATTATCAAGATCGGCCGCACCCACCTGATGGATGCCACGCCCCTCACGCTCGGCCAGGAATTCTCCGGGTACGCCCACCAGGTGGCCAATGGCGCGGCCCGCGTCAACCAGACCCTGCCCCTGCTCGCCGAGCTGGCCCTGGGCGGCACCGCGGTCGGCACCGGTCTAAACACGAAGAGGGGCTACGACGAAAAAGTCGCCGCCCAGATCGCGGAGATTACCGGCCTCCCCTTCACCACCGCGCCGAACAAATTCGAGGCCCTTGCGGCCCACGACGCCATGGTTATGACCTCCGGCGCCCTCAAGACCATCGCGTGCAGCTTCATGAAAATCGCCAACGATATCCGCTGGCTCGGCAGCGGCCCGCGCTGCGGCATCAGCGAGATCATGTTGCCCGAAAACGAGCCCGGCTCCTCCATCATGCCCGGCAAGGTCAACCCGACCCAGTGCGAAGCCATGACCATGGTGGCCGCCCAGGTCATCGGCAACGACGCCGCCGTGGCGGTCGCGGGCGCTTCGGGCAATTTCGAGCTGAATGTCTTCAAGCCCGTCATCATCTATAACGTGCTCCAGTCCATCCGCCTGCTGGCCGACGCCGCCGATTCCTTCCGCGAAAACTGCGCCGTGGGCATCGAGCCGAACCGCCGAAATATTCAGGCCCACCTGAACAACTCCCTCATGCTCGTGACCGCGCTCAACCGTCACATCGGCTACGATAACGCCGCCAAGATCGCCAAGACCGCTCACCGCAATGGCACGACCCTGCGCGAAGAGTGCATCAATCTCGGCTTCCTCACGGGCGACGAGTTCGACAAGGCGGTGGACCCGAGCAAGATGATCGGGCCTTCGGATAATTGACAGATAAGAGGGGAATCATGGGTCTTATGGGTCGTACGGGTCAGCATGGCGTTCTATAGCTCCATTTGCTCTATGAAGCCCATAAGACCTGTAAGACCCATAAGCCCCCCTCCCGCCAACTAGTGACAAAACTGTCAAATAACCCTTCGTCTATGACGATTTCTTAACGACTCCATAAACCAGTCATAATATTTGATCTATCCCGCGTATTCCGCCAATATTTCGCCGTTTTCACTTGGCTTTTTGCCCAATCTCTCAGGTACAATGAGGTCGTTCTGAGGCGGTTCCGGTGCCAACTCTGCCCAGCTTTTCCCCTGGCGCCATCGCTTCTCCGGCGCATCCCGCGCCCCCAGCGCAGTTCCTTTGCAGACTCAAGACGAGCCGGATCCCCGCCCCGCGTCAAGAAAGGAATCTTGAACATGAGTGAAGACCTCCTCCGAGAAATACTCGGCAACGCCAACAAGAATGACACCTTTCGCCAGATCCTTGTCCGTGCCCGGGACAATCGCACCCTCCTTCAGGTCTTCGCCAATTCTCACAATCTGGACGAGAGCATCATCGGCTTTGTGCGCAGCATTGGGCCCGACACCTGCACCATGGAAGAAATCCGATACACGGGCGAAGAGGACGGTAACAATTCGTTTCTCATTCGCGATGTGATCCAGATCGCCGAAGACACCCGCCTGCTGCGCCGCATCGAAATCCTTCGGGAGTGCGGCCACGGCATTGAAGACTCGGAGCCCTTGCTCGCCGAAGTCTCGGATTGTTTCGTCACCGAACTTGAACGGGCCCAGGCGCTCCATGAGATGGTGAACTGCAAAATTGCCACCTTCCGCGATTTTCGCCATGTGGCCGGTTTTGTTCGCAACATCAAGGACGGCTACGTCCAGATCGCCCTGATTACCATGGAAGGCGATCCCGACGGCCTGGCCACCATCCGCATCAACGATATTGTCAGCGTGTACCGCAATGAAAAACGCCAGCAGGCCGCCATGCTCTTTCACAGCGAGCGCGACCGGCTGTACCCCGAGCTTTCGTAGGCCCTGCCCTCACGAGGTTACCAGAAAAGCCCCCGGATGATTCCGGGGGCTTTTTTTATCAATCGGGCTCGAACATTTCGGTCAAGTCCCTCGCGCTGTGTATCACGCGAACAAGCTCCAGTTTGGACTTGCGCATCCGAAAGTAAATTACATAGCGACCTACGGGGTAGCTTCGCATACCCTCTCCGAGATCAGCGTTCCGGGCTTTTCCCAATCCCGGCATCGCCGCAAGTGCGACACATTGCCTGTAGATCGACTGAAGGAGACTTGTGGCCGCGTCCTCATTGTCGCGACTAATGTACTCCCAAATCTCGGCAAGATCGTGACGCGCCGCAGGCGAAATATCTACAGGATCTTTCAAGCCTGCCGTTTCTGTTTGCCGAGAGCGATAATGTCTTGGACGTCAAACGGAAGACCCTCGCCACGGTCCAACTGCTCCAGCCCTACGGTCAATTCCCTGCGCAGCCGCTCCAGCTTGAGCGCCTCCCCGTCCCTTCGTTCTTTCAAGAGACGCAAGCCATCTCGATAGACTTCGTCAGGCGATTCATACAGGCCCGAATCGATCTGCTCACGTACGAAATCTGCCAGTCCTTTCGGTAACGCAATTTCCATTGGGAGTCTCCAGCTTCTATGTGGCAGGCGCAGCCTGCCTCTTCATCTGAAATTATACAGTATTCGCCCGATTCCCACCAGACTGGACAAGCCGCCCTCGCCTTGCTAGACTCAATGCCAAACGATGCCGCGCGCCGTCGCGCGCGCCCAGCCCAAAACCACGGAGCCTGTTCTCATGAGCACACCTACGTCACGCCGAACCTTTATCAAGACGACCGCCGCCAGCGCCGCCGCCCTGGCCGTCGCCTCTGGCGCACACGCCAAGCCCAAGGGCAAACGCGAGTACGGCATCTCGCTGGCCGGCTGGTCGCTCCACCGCACCATCGGCGAGGGCGAGGGGAAAATCCCCATGCTCGACATGCCCAAAATGACCCGGGAAACCTGGGACATCGAGGCCATAGAACTGGTCAGCGGCATGCTGCCCAAGACCGACAAGGCCTATCGAGACGAGCTGGCGAAGAACGCCGCAGCCCACAACGTCGCCATCAAGCTCATCATGATTGACGGCCAGGGCAGCATCGGCGGGGCCACGCCCGAAGAGTGCGCCGACGCCGTGAAGCGCCACTCGGAATGGATCGACTACGCCGCCGATTTCGGTTGCCACTCCATCCGCATGAACTGGGCCGGCTCGGAAAAAGGCACCGAAAAGGACGAAGCCAAGCTGGACGCCTTCGTGAAGCGTTCCGTGCCCGGCTTCCACGCCCTTTGTGAATACGGCGAGAAGAAGAACATCAACGTCATCATCGAAAACCACGGCGGGCCCTCGTCCTATCCGCACGCCATGGACCTCCTCATGGCCGCGGTGAACCATCCCCGCTTCGGCACCCTGCCCGACTTCGGCAATTTCCCGCCCGAGCAGGACATCTACGAGGGCATCGACAAGCTCATGCCCTACGCCAAGGCCCTGTCCGCCAAGTGCTATGACTTCGATCCGGTCACCGGCCTCCACACGGACAAGGACAACAAGATGGTGGATTTCGAGAAGATGATCGAAATTTGCGTTGACAAGCACGGCTACAACGGCTTTATCGGCATTGAATACGAAGGCAACATCATGAGCGAAAGCGACGGCATTGCCGCCGCCAACAAGCTCCTGATCAAGCTGCGCGGTTAAATCCAATCTCATGGGCGGGCGGCGGACGCGTCCGCCGCCCGCGCGAGGAGTCGGCCATGCTAAAATTCAGCGCTGTCGATCAAGCCTACTATCAGAATTCAGGGGTGTATGCCGATGTATACACCATCCTCAACCGGCATACGGGTGAAACCCTGTGCAACCATGGTGACCTGGACTTGACGGAGATCGACGATGCCGAAGATAGAGGCGTCGATGTGCATGGTCCCGATTGGGTCGAGGTGCCGAAACAAGATGACCTCCGGCTGGGTCGCCAGGTGGCCATCGATTTCGTCGCCGAGTTCCTGCCCGATGATTTGGACAGGGTCTACGACTACTTTTCCAGCCGGGGCGCCTTTCGGCGCTTCAAGGATCTCCTCGAAATGCGGGACAAGGTGGCCGAGTGGCGGGCCTATGAACAGGCGCGAACCGAGGCCGCCCTGCGGGAATGGTGCGCCGACAACGACATCGAACTCGAAGACTGAACTGCGAGCCATCGCCGGTCCGGCATCACCGTGAGATTTCTCCGAACCTGTGACGCGGACGGACTTGCGCGGTATCATTGTAGTCGGTTAACGCGTTATTTCGGGGCTCCCCAATACCATGACCACCCTCACAGCCGCCTTTCAAGGCCTGATCAGCATAATCGCGGGCCTGCTGGCCTTCATCCTGGCCTTTGTTGATTTCACACAACACGATTACCTCCTCGTGGGCACGCGCATCCGCGAGTATGTCCTCCATGTGCCCGAGACCCTCGATCCCGAGGCGCCCACGTCACTGGTGATTGCCCTCCATCAGTTTACGGACACGGGACGGCGCATGCAGGCCCTTACCGGATTCGACGCCATCGCCGATCGCGAGGGTTTCATCGTGGCCTACCCCGACGGCATCCTCGTTTCGTGGAATTCCGACGCCGATGGAAACACCGGCGGGGTGAAATTTGTCAATGACGAGAAATTCATTCTCGAACTGGCGGAGCGTCTGCAGGAGCGCTACAACATCGACCCCGACCGGATCTATCTTACCGGCGCCTCCAACGGCGGCATGATGACCCAGCTTATGGGCTGCCGCCACGGGGACGTCTTCGCCGCCATCGCGCCCGTCATGGGCAGTCTGGAGAAGGTCAATGCCGACGAGTGCGAGCCGGAGGCGCCTGTTTCAGTCTTGTTGATCCACGGTACCGAAGATCCCATCGTACCGTATCTTGGCGGCGCTCAAGATGGGCCCCGCAGCCCCATCTATCTTTCGGCGGAGGAGAACGCGGCGCACTGGGCGGGCTACGGCGGGTGTGGCGGAGACCCCGTGGAGTCTATCGTGCCCCCGGTCGAAGGAGAGAATGGCGAGATCCGCCTCAGCACCTATACCACCTGCGAAACAGGCATTGAGGTCGCGCTGTGTACCGTTACGGGCGGGGGCCACACCTGGCCCGGCAGTACGGAAAACTACGACGAGGCACTCGTTGGCCCCACGAGCTATGCGCTCAACGCCTCGGAGTTTATCTGGGCCTTTTTCAAGGCCCACCCGCGGGTGAAGATCGAGGAATAGTGGATGGTGAAGTGGGACCGGCTTCACCGTAGCCAGGCCCACCGTCGGGAAGTGGCGGCGAAGGGGGGCCACGGGTTACTCTACGGCCTCGCCGCGTGGCGAAAGTTCCAACCCATTCAATTCCTAAATCGCAATTCTTAATTCCCAATTCACGGAGTGTCCCCGTGCCGCCCCTGTTTCATCGTTATCCCCGACTGGGGGAATCCCTGCCCCGTGTCGCCCTGGCCTCGCTGCCCACCCCCGTGGATCGCTGGGAGCGGCTTGGGGCCGATGCGGGTATCGCAAGGCTTTGCGTCAAGCGCGACGATATTTCCGGCGAGGCCTACGGCGGCAACAAGGTGCGCAAGCTGGAGTTCCTGCTCGCGCGCGCCACGGCGCTTGGGGCCACTTCAGTGCTGACCTTTGGCGCCGCGGGCTCAAACCACGCCCTGGCCACGGCCATCTATGCCCGCCAACTGGGCATGGAAGCCATCTCCATGATGGTTCCCCAGCAGAATTCCCCGAATGTTCGGCGCAACCTGCTCCGGGGCCTGGCGGCCGGCGCAGAGCTCCGGCTCTTCGGTGGCCGCAAGATGGTGTCCGCCGCCACGCTCCAGGAAATCGCTTCCCGGTTTTCCGCCGGGAAAGGTCGGCCCTTTGTCATCCCCGCCGGGGGCAGCGCGCCCCTCGGGGTCGTGGGCTTCGTGAACGCGGCCTTTGAATTGCGCGCCCAGGTGGAGGCGGGGCTCATTCCCGAGCCGGATCGCATCTATGTGGCCTCCGGCACGATGGGCACCTGCGTGGGCCTGCTGCTCGGCCTGGCGGCCGCGGGACTGCGCAGTCGGGTGGTCGCCGTGCGCGTGACCACCGCGCCCTACACGACGCCGGAGAAGGCGCGGAGACTTTATGCCCGGACCCTGGGGCTGCTCCGCCGGGCCGACCGCGATTTTCCGGCCATTCCTTTTCCTGAGTCGCGGTTTACCTTGCGGGACGAGTTTCTGGGGGAGGGCTATGCGCGACCTACGGAAGCGGGTACGGCGGCGCTGCGGCGGCTCGATGATCTGGAGGGGGGCGCCCTGGAGGGGACCTATACGGGAAAGGCGCTGGCCTGCCTGCTGGCCGATGGCGCGTCAGGCGCGCTGGAGAACGAGACGATCCTCTTCTGGAACACCTACAACAGCCAGTCCCAGGCGGATGCCATAAAAAATCTTGACTACTATCAACTTCCCGAGGGCTTTCATCGTTACTTTCAGGAAGCGCCCCAGCCCCCGGAGGGGTGAAGGCGTGATACTATGCTCGAAACCGGGGATCACGAGTTGGCCGCCTTGGCGGAAGCGAAGCCGCGAAAATTGTGCCGGTGGTACTCCCGGACTTCCCGGAAGGCGTCATCGGCGCAGGAAGGGCAATAGCCGTGGCTGACTTCCTCGAAGCGTGGAGCGCTGGGGTCGGAAACCCGCCACACACCATCGATTCGGATCTTTTTGCACACGCAACATTGAACTACCATGGTTTGCCTGCCTTTCTGCAACTACTTCATGCTTCTTCATGGGAGCATTAACCATGCCAACGGGATTTGTCCCGCGTTGATTTGATTTAAATTCCTGAAGCGCCATACACTAGGTGGCTCGCAGCCAGCTGAACATGTCGCCTTGGTCCAAAATGGAGCGCATTGTTCGGCATAAATTACCTGGTCCTCCCTGCGGAATTTACCGGGTAGCCGTAAATAATAGTCTAGGCATTGAGCGAGTAGTTCGCAGATTGCACACTTTTCAAGTATCGGCATTTGGCAAAATGTTGTCACTTTGACGGAGAACCGTAATGATTGACGTTCAGGGCCTCACCAAGTACTACGGCCCCATTGCCGCCGTGCAGGACGTTTCGTTTCACGTGGATGCCGGAGAGATCATCGGATTTCTGGGACCCAATGGCGCGGGCAAGAGCACGACCATGCGGATCTTGACCGCTTTCATGCCCGCCACGAAGGGCGAGGCACGGATCGCGGGCTTTGAGGTCCATGCCAATCCGCTGGAGGTGAAGCGGCGGATCGGCTATCTTCCCGAGCGGGTGCCGCTCTACGATGAGATGGTGGTTTCGAGTTTCCTGCGCTATGTGGCCGAGCTGAAGGGCGTGGAGGTCAAGGCGCGGAAGGGCGAAGTGAGCGAGGCGCTGTCGCGCTGCGGCCTGAGCCATATGGAGAATCGGATCATCGGCAATCTTTCGAAGGGCTACAAGCAGCGCGTTGGCCTGGCCCAGGCCTTGATAGGGAGTCCGCCGGTGCTGATCCTGGATGAGCCCACGGTGGGCCTGGACCCGGCCCAGATTGTGGAGATTCGCCAGATGATCAAGGGCCTGCGGGAGAAGCACACGGTGCTGATCAGCACCCACATTCTTCCGGAGGTGGCCATGCTGTGCGAGCGGGCCATCATCATCAATCAGGGCCACGTGGTGGCGGAGACGAAGCTGGACAATCTGGACGAGGGCGGCAAGCGCCTCGAAGAGCTGTTTATCAAGGTGGTTGCCGCCGATCGCGCGGCCCTGCCGGCGGGAGTGAGCGCATGAGAAACACGTGGGCGGTCTGCAAGCGCGAGTTTAAATCCTTTTTCCTCACCCCGGTGGGCTATGTGGTCGTGGGCATGTTTGCGGTCATCGCGGGCCTGTCTTTTTCCATTTCCTTTATCACCCACTCGGATATCACCCAGAACCCGACCATGTACGCCTATACGGCGGTGCCGGATTTTGAGGAGACTTTTCTCAGCCCCTATCTGGTGTTCTGCGGCATGTTGATCATGTTTCTGGCGCCCCTGCTTACCATGCGCCTGCTGGCCGAAGAACGCCACCGCGGTACGATCGAGTTTCTGCTCACCCAGCCCCTGCGCGACCGGGAAATCATCTTCGGCAAGTACCTGGCCGCCCTGGGCGTGCTGGGCGTCATGATGCTCGTCGTCGGCGTCAATCTCGGCATCATGGGGTGGTTTGTGGACAATGTGGAGCCGCCGGTTCTGGTCTTTGGCGTGCTTACCGTGTTTCTGATGGGTGCGGCCTGCATCAGCCTGGGCCTTTTCGTCTCGTCGGTCACCAGGACCCAGATTATGTCCGGCACCATCACCTTTGGCGCAACGCTCATCCTGTTTATTCTGGGAAATCTGGGCGAGGACATGCCCGCGGAGAGTCCAACACCCGAAGGCTGGCCGGCGGGACTGCGCACCGTCATTGCGTTCTTCTACCGAATCTTTCGCGGCCTCGTGATGGAGTTGCCCATTGACGCCCATGCGCGCGACATGGCGCTGGGTGTCGTGCAGCCGCTGGACATTGCCTATTACGTGCTTTTCAGCGCGTTCTTCCTGTTTTTGACCTTCCGCGCGCTGGAAAGCCGGAATTGGAGAGGCTGAACCCTTGAAATCATTACGAACCTTTACCGGGATTGCGGCCCTGCTCTGCCTGGCGGCGGCCGTCAACCTTCTGGTGTGGCAGCAGGCGTCCTACATGGCGGTGGCGTGGGGCGCGCTTCTGCTCGGGCTGGGTCTGGGCCTGGTCTGGCTGGTCATGGCGGTGCTCGGGCTGGCGGGCAGCGCCGGCTGGGAGGGCTGGGCGGCCGGCGGGGTGAACGCCGCGCTTTCGACCGTGTTCTTCCTCGGCATCTGCATCACACTGTACGTGTTCATTTCCGGCTGGGATGCCTCCTGGGACTTGACCCAGGAGGGGCGGCGCGAACTGGCCCCCCAGACGGTTCAGGTCCTTCAGACCATGAATCAGGAGGTGCAGGTGATGTGCCTTTTCCTGAGTGTGGACGACGAGCTGGTGTGGATCGCGCGCCAGAAGACCCTCCGCTTTCTGGAGCAATGCCAGGCCTACACGGACCTGATCAAGGTGGAAGAAATCGATCCGCAGGTGGAGATGCCGCGCCTCCAGTCCATGGGCCTGACCCACGTCTCCCCCCAGGGGACCATCGTGGTGAAGGCGGGCAACCGTCAGCGTGTGATTACATTCTCCGGCGGGAGCCCCCGATTGGAGGAGCGCGATTTCACCAACGCCCTTATCAATGTGCTGCGGAGCAAGGAACTGCATGTGGGTTTCCTCACGGGTCACCAGGAGCGGGATCTGGGCGACGAGGATCCCCAGAAGGGCGGTTCGGTGCTGGGCAATCTGCTTACGGGCGAGTCGTACAACGTGGGCCGGGTCTCCATAAAAATCAGCGCGCCGGATATTCCGCAGCAGATCGACGTACTGGTGATAAACAACCCCCGGGGCGATCTCCATCCCGTGGAGATAAAGGCGATCGACGCCTACCTCGAGAAGGGCGGGCGTCTGCTGATGCTGCTGGAACCCTGGAAATCGGTAACGCCGGGCCAGGGCCAGGGCGAGCAATTGCGCCCGTGGCTTGAGGAGCGCTTCGGCATTGTCGTGGGCAGCGACATGCTCATGGCCCAGGGCCGCGAGAAACCCTGGCAGCTCGAGCTCCGCAATGACGACAAGCCCTTTGAGGCCGTGGACGCGGGCTTCATGGAATACAACGGCTCGTTTCGCAAGGAGCACCCCATCACGGGCGGCTTTGATCGCACGCTGCTCATTGATACCGCACGCTCCGTGGGGGCCAGCGCCAAGGCGCCCGAGGGCGTGGCGGTGACCGAGATCATCCGGAGCACGCCGGAGTACTGGGGCGAGACCAACCTGGAGAGCCTGGAGAAAAAGGGCGAGGCGGCAAAGGGAAGCGACGAAAAGGGCGGTCCCCTTTCGATCGCGGTTTCGGCTGTGCGCAAGACTGCCGCGGTGGACGATACGGGCCAACCGGTGACGAGCCGGGTGGTGGTGATCGGTGATTCCGACTTCGCCACGAACGGCCAGTTGATTACGGAGACCCAGGGCAGCCTGAATCTTCTGATGAATACCATGGCGTGGCTGACGGAGCGCGAAGATCTGATCGCGATCCGGCCCTCGGGCAAGACGGATCCCCCCATCGTGCTCAACGAGGGCGAGCAGCGGGCCATCGTCTGGGTGAGCACGTTGCTCACGGCCCAGCTTATCGTCGGCGCCGGCCTGGCCGCCTTCCTCCTGCGGAGAAAATACCGATGAAATTTCGTCATACCGTGCAACTGGGAATCGTGCTGGTGCTCCTGATCGGCCTCTACTTTGGCCTGCAGTGGGCCGGGAAGCGGGAGGCCCAGACCGTCCAGGAGGCCAAGAAGGTTTTCGATTTCGGGCCGGAAGCCATCAAGAAGCTGACGGTGCACCGCCTGGACGAGCAGCCGACGACGGGCGAGCAGACGGCCCCCGGCGCGTGGTCCATTGTCGTGCCCAACCCGCAGATCAAGGCATTGGACGAGCTCTGGAACCGGGTGGCGAATAACGCCGCGGGCCTGCGAAGCGAGCGCTATCTTTCGCCGGAGGCCCTGGACCTGGAGGGATTTGGTCTGGCCATTCCACGCCTCACCGTGACCCTCGAATCGGGAGGCGCGCCCCGGACCTTGCGTTTTGGGTACCTGGAGCCCACCCAGACCTATCGCTATGCCCGACTCGACGAGGGGCCGGTTTTCCTGGTGGACAAGAATTCCGTTTTCGAGTTGGATCGACCGCTGGAACAACTGCGCGACGCCTTCATCGTGGATGATCGCGAAGCGCCCATCGTGCGCTTTGAGTTTGCCCGCATCATGACGGCCGAAGATCAGAAGAAGTTCGAGAATCCCCCGCCCCTCGGCGAGGAGTCGGAGGCGATCATCGTCATGGAACGGCCCGCGGGCGATCAGCCCTGGGTGCAGGTGTCGCCCGTGTCCACGGCGGCCAACCAGGAAAAGGTCAACGAGATCGTCCAGGAAATTCAATTTGCCCGCGGCCGGAACTTCATCGACAATCCCGAGTCGCTGGCCGACTACGGGCTGGATCCGGCTTCGGCGCGGATAACCGTGATCGACGCCAAAGAGGGGCACCCCCAGACCTTCCTCTTCGGAAATACCGGCATGGTCGGCGAAGACGGGGGGGTCTATGTCCAGCGTGTGGGCGAGTCCGGGGTCTTCATGATGGACGGGCACATCCTCACCCTCTTTCCCCAGTCGGCCAATGCCCTCCGGGAGCGGCGCCTGATGACCCAGGCGGCCAAGGACATCACCCGGCTGGAGTACAGCGGCCGGGGTCACACCTATACGCTGGCGAAGGACGAGAAGGGCATCTGGAAAGTGACCGAGCCGGCCCTCGACGATACGGACGACCAGTACGTTTCCAGTTATATAAGCGCGCTGAAGATGCTGGAGGCCTCCCGCTTCTTTCCGGGGACACCCGCCGAGAACGGCCTGGAGACGCCCGAAGTCCAGTTGAAAATATACCTGGCCGGCTCCGAAACCCCGGTGGATATTCGCCTGACGCCGAACGCGGCGGAGCCCGGACAGTACCTGGCGCTCACGAGCGGCGGGGAAATCGCGGGGATCGAGGGGGAGCGAATCGGCTTTCTTCTGACGGATGCGCAGGCCTTCCGCATGCGCTCCCTGCTGCGCTTTCCCGTGGCCCGGGCGGAGAAAATGAATTTCCAGTTCGACGGGGTGGATTATCAGCTCGAAAAATTGCATAATCGGTGGCTGGTGGTATCGCCCGAGAATCGATTCATGCCAAACCAGACGGATGCCGATAACCTGTTGAAGGCGGTTTCCGAGTTGCGGTTCCTGGGAGCGGAGGAGGGTCTGGAGTCGGATCCGACGGTTTATGGGTTTGAGGCGCCGCGCTTCACCTTCTCGGTGACGCTGGCGCCGGAGGAGGCGGGAGGAGCGCCGGTGACGCTGGGCCCACTGACCATCGGGGCGGTGGTGCCGAATATCGACCAGCAGCGTTTTGCCCGGACGGCGACGCGATCGGGCGTGTTTCGAATCAACCAGTCCTTTGTGGAGACGGTGACGGCGTCGGTGTCGGGAATTCGTCCGTCGGCGGGCGGAAACGCCCCGGCGAGCCCGGCCCAGTAATTAGTTGACAAATAGCATGAATATCGCCGGAACCCTAACCGGGTAACAGGCCATAACTTATAGGCGTATCGGGAATTGCAGCGGGTTTTACTATTGACACGCTGCGTCGCCTATGCTATAAACAACGGGAAACAAAATTGGGGACATTTATGGTTTTGCAACGTTTGACGCCGTCGTGCCGGTGGATGGGTGTTTTTGCGACCCTTTTCCGGGCTGGCGGCTTTCCGGAAGACATTGCCCGAATCGGGGGAGTGTGTTTTTCGGGTGCGTTGACGGGCCCGGGTGCTACCCTCTACATTCAATCGAAGTTTTACCCCCATGGCACCGCGCTGTGAGGGGAAGTCTTATTTTCCGCCGGAGGAGAGTTCAAACGTGAGCAAGATGCACGGCGCCTTGGCAGGCTTAACCCTAACGGGTCTATTGGTATTCGGGGTATCGGTGTGGCAGTACGACGGCCCCGGCGCCGTGGAGGCGACCGGCAACCCGGCGGCCACCGCGGTGGCCACGGTAGCCACGCCGCAGCGCGTCCCCGAACCCGCGCAGAATCCGTCGCCCGAAAACCAGGCGGCCCTCTCCCCGGAAACGGAGACAAGCGAACCCGCGCTGATCATAGAGCCGATACGCGCCGCAGGGAAGAATCCCAACCTGCCGGAAATCAATCTCTCGGTGGAGCAGGCGCCGTCGGAGCTGCCCGGTACACCGGAGATCAAGCTGGCGGCAGGCGCGTCGGCGCTCGCGCTGGCGGAATTCACCACCGCCGGCGCCACGGGCGACGAGAAGCAGGTAAACTGCGCGGACGTGGTCCACATTGTTGCCGTGTCGCCCGCATCACGTCCGGCTCCTGCGGAATTCACCTTCAGCAATAATTCCACCCTGAATGGATCGACCGACCTTACCGGTCTCATCGCCGTGAATTGGCGGATTGAAAGCCAGGAGTTGGACGATCTCAACCAGCCGGTATTCGCCCAGCAGGTACCTGTCAGCGCCACGCTGAACAATGGGGAATTGCGCACCAACGGGGATCAGGGAATTCTGCCCCTTGAAGAGGGTATCTACAACGTTGGCATCCAGCTTGTGTTCGAGAACAACGTGCTTTGCCCGCCCAATGGCTTCAACTTCGTGGCCACGGCCGTGGCCACGGCCGCCGGCGAAACCCCGCCTGCGGCGACGCTCGAAATCGAGTCTGTTGTAGGGGCGAACGACAATGCGGGCCTACTACCACTGAACAACTGGGTTCCGCTGTTTCGCTTCAACATGAACTATGGCGAAGATGCCTACGCACCGCGGGCTCTGACCAACCTCCAGTTCCGCGTAACTCGCGAATTGCACCCGGATGATGAACCCTACCCCACCTCCATTAACCCCGAAGAATCGGATTTTCTTGAGTTCGCCATCTTCCGCGATTCCGGAGACGGCGGTCCGGACGGTGTCTGGGATGGCATAGATTTTGAAAACCCGAGTTTTGACCCGACCTCGCCCATGATTACGTGGGATGCTCACGGCTTTCCGTACGAGATGCCCGTGTGGGCTGGTTCGAATAATTTCGGGGGCAATCTGGTTGCGGGTCCGAATGGCCGCAACTACCGGATCAACGACAATTACTACGACCTGAACTTTGTGTTTGACCCGAACGATCCGGGCTATCTTCCCAACAGCCCCTTCCTGGACTTCCCCGCGATAACCGGGAGCAACCCGAAGTTTCCGTTCAACGAGTGGCCCATAACGGGGCCATCGCCGGACAATGGCTACTTGGTCATGGTACGCCTCTCCAGTGAATGGACCTCGGGAACCTCACTCGGAGTGATTGTGTATGGGGCACGTATGCAGCCTTACTCCGACAACGCGGCCTATGACGAGGGCCAGGAAGTCGGCTCCCGCCCGATAGGCTCGGACGGAGCGCTGCTCGACAACCTTCCGGACTTCACGGAAGGCCCCATTTCCGAGGAAGTGGGCTATTCCGCCAGCTTCGAAGTGTGGGACCAGTCCGGCTGGGATGACTTCTTTGCTGAACCTGGTGATCGTTCCTACAACCGCTCGGCCCATTCCATCAACATGTATACGCCCTATGGCGAACAGGTCCGCCCCCGATGGGACGTGGGCGACAGCATCGTCAACGCGGTGACGGGTGAATGGCTGGATCTTCGTGAACTGTTCGCGATTGAAACGTGGGTGCCGATCGTCGCTATTAACGCCCATGCGACCCAGTTCGGCTTTATAGAGCCGCAGGACCGTGTGGGCCTGCGCGAGGTCAATCTCGTCGTGACCGACGTCGGCGGCGATCCCTTTGGCCCCCCCGGAAACGGTGGATTCGATCCGACCGAAGGCTTGGAGACCCTCACCGCCACCAGCGGTCCGAGTCCCTCAAGTGCGCGCAACGTGGACTACGCCTTCAACGGTGTGTGGGTCTACGAAGACGCAAATGGAAACGGCCTCCTGGACGTTCCCGCCAACACGGGAACGGTCGGTGTGTCCTTTACCGATCATCCGATGGAGCCCTTTGACTTCGGCGCGGCTGAAGCTGTCGAGCCCGGTCTACTGGAATGGGAATACGTGCCCTTCCCCCCCGGCGGTGGCGATCCCTGGTGGAAACTCCGCATGACCCTGGCCGGCATTGACCGTCAGGGTGCCTTTGGCAACCCCGACGACGGCGCGGTCGAATCGATCCCGGATCCCTACGCGCCGACCGAACGTCCCCGTGCGGACTACTTTGTAACGATGCGCGCAGACAGTGGATTCACGGACATCTCCGGCGTGCCGGGCGATGGTACCGGACTCGCGATCGGCGCCGATATGCGGGCCTTTATCGAGCCCCGTCGCTGGCAGACCGGTCGCCCCGGCTCCACTTCTTCCGCGCCGGTGGAGAATGGTCACTGGGACGGCGGTATCTGGTTCGACAGCCAGGTGAATGTGCTTAACACACCCTCCGGCGACGTGATCGACCCGAACGGCCTGACCAGTTTTGCCAACACCCCGAATTACGTCCAGGACGACGTTCGCGTGGACTATATCTGTCCGCCGGATGTATACCCCTGCCCGACCCTCAGCGATACCTTTGACGTGGAGCCCTGGTGGCCCGAACGCTACACTGATCGCAACACCGCCAAACCACAGCGCAGCGGCTTCGAGGTACACGATTTGGTGCTGACCTACAGCACGTCGAACCTGTACGCCAAAGAGACCTTTATCCAGATCGGACAGGCGGGCTTCCTGGGTGAGACCGATTGGTTCACCTCGCCCTTCCCGAGCTTCTTGAATCAGCAGATTCGCTCTCATGACAGCCTCTGGCTGGATCCGGCCTTGGCGGGCGCCGATCTGATCACCGGCGACTTCGATGGCAGCTCCCTGACAAGCTTGGGCATACTGGAATCGCGCTTCGACGAATACCATAGCCCCGGAGGTTTCCCGGATATTACGGACGGCATTGAATCGACCGGTCACTCAGTGCTGAGCGCCACGGGATTGCTGGCGGACGACACCCTGACTTCTTCCCAGTACGCCTTTGAGACCGTGCCCTTCAAGCTGGCGGGCGACGCCGTGGACGCGCAATTGAACGATCCGCGTTCGGTATTCTTCCCCAATCCTCCGCAGCAGCCCACGCTGCCGCGTTATGAAAACTGGCCGATCTTCAGCGATGGATTTGTGAATGCCGGCAACTCGGGTGAAGTGTACCTTCAGTCCGAAGGCGCCATGGCGAACGAGAACTATCGCAATCCCACGTCGCCGAATTCCGAATTCACCTACTCCGACGACGTCTACGTCTTCGAGGCGAATGACGCCCAGTACGGCGCGATCGGCGACGTCGCGGGCATGTGGCTCGTTGACGAGAACGGCGCTCGCTGCCGCATTGTAAGCAACGCGGGCAACGCGCTGACTCTCGAAGACGGTCACCTTCTGCTACTCGACCGATTCAGGACCACCGGCCAGGAACTGACCATCCGCGAGCACCCGACCGGTGTGCCGGTTAATCAGCGCGTTCGTCGCGGCAAGTGGATGATCGTAAACGATACCTTGGTTCGGGGCGAGTATCCCGGTGTGAGCAACTGGCCGGCCGGTCTTGATCGCGATGTTCTTCCCGCCGATCAGGGCGTTCGCGCCGCGCGCTGGCTCAAGCAGTATGCCTCGTACAATTCCCAGCCGACCGCAATGCTGGGTGTAAACCTGGTGGGGGCGGACGACCTGAACGTCAACAGTTTCCCGAATCTGTCGGTGAACGCCTTGACGGTAGCCTTCTGGGGCCCGGAATTCACCTCCCTCGATCTGGCGGGTCTGGACGAAGACGGCACCCTCTTTACGTCGGGCGTCCTGGTGTACGAAGACAACGGAAACGGTGTTTTTGACGGGCCCGCGATCACCGAAGGTACCTCCAACCCAGGTTTCATTGACCGTATCGTACCGGTGGAACCCGGCAGCCTTCAGTGGAGTGTGGAACCGGAGCCGATTAATCTCTATGGCAAACTGGACCCCAACACGGGGGCATATGCCGCCGACGACCTCAGCGGTGACGGGATCGTCTTCCTGGGAGACCAGTACGACGAAGCCGAAGTCGCGGCTTTCCGCGCCACCTTGTCTGCGGGGGATCAGGCCCGCTTTGACGGTCTCAGTGACCGCGCCTGGGTGCTGACATTCGAACTGGCGGAACTGTGGAACGTACCCCAGTCCGACATCCGCAGCGGTGCACCCAACGGTTCCGTCGGTGGGACGGATGATACCGGCACCGATACCGGTGGCGACGCGGGAGGTGACACCGGCGGCGACTCGGGCGACGATGACGGTCGAAAGGCCAGCGTAGCCGGCAAGTCGGCAGACAAGGATTTTGTCAGCAACTGGCCCAGCTTCTGGGCGAGCCAGCCGACGCTTCTGGATCTAAGTCTGCCCCAGACCAAGGCCCTTACTCCGGGTGGCAATCAGGGCGACGACCTCTTTGTGGTCATTCGAACCTCCGATACAATCAGTGCCTTCGAAGAATTTCGCGCGGTCATTCCCGCGCGGCTGCCCGCCCGCACCCCCGCCGCCGAGCAGATCGCCGGCATCGAAATCTCGCCCCGGACCTATCCGAGCGTCGGTTCCTTCGAAAAGGTTCACCCCGACGAAGGAACGTATGACTTCTTCAGACACGACATGCTCGCGATCGATGTGCCGGCGCGGATTATTTCCACCGGCCTGAACGGACCCTCCGTGCCGTCGACCTTCCCGGCCACGATCGAGCCCGGCAGCCTGCCGGCGGCCGTGCTCGGCATCGACGCGTCGGCCAACCGTCGCGAGAACCTCATCGCAAGCGGCGCAACCGGTACCGCCGGGCCGAATACATTCACCGCGACTGGCTTCGCGGGCACTGCGGAAAACGTCGGGGATTGGCTCATTGCCATGTACGAGGACAACGACGACAACGGCGACAGTCGCATCGAGCCTGACCGGATCGAGGCGTATGAAATCACCGGAGTCAACGGCGCCACCCTCACCCTTCGCGCGGGCGTGCCCGCCAATGGCAGCGCGTGGATGATCGTACGCAATCCGTCCTTCCTGGAACAGGTGATTGTGGAATTTTATGACACAGGAAACGACGGTGACTTCGATATTCAACGCGACCTGCTACCACTGGCAACGGAAGATCCGCTTAATGATCTTATAAGCGGCGTCTCCCTTTATCGCGACAACGATATGCACCCGAACAACACGAACGGCGTGTACGATCCGCCTTTCCTGAATCCAGACACGGGCGATATGGAGTATATCGACCTTCCGCTGACTTTGGATGATGAACCGAAGTTCATCGGGCAGGTCGGTGAGCCGGAACGCCAGGTGAAGTTTGTCTTCTCATCGCCCGGTACCGACGATCTGACCGGTCGGGAATCGGTGCCTTATGCGTCGCAGCCGCGACTCCGCCAGGTCATTCCTCAGAGCTTCGGCCTGGCCAACAGCGATCCGGAGTTCGGCTCCGACTTCTTCGTGGTTGTTCGCAGTTCGCGCAACATGAGTCTCGGCGATGATTTTCGCGCGGCCATCGTTTCGTGGGGTCCGAATACTCCTTCCGAACCCGATCCCGACAACTTCAGCCCGGATCTGGGTGGCACGAGCGGTCAGCGCGAAGACGAATTCGACATCTTCTCCGAATTCCCGTGGGGCGCCCGTGGCCTCGGCTTCATTACCTTCTTCAAGGAGCGCCCGGAAGTCCGCTACTGGACCTACAACAAGGACCGCAACCGCGTCGAGCCGACGACGGAAGAGGATCACAGTCAGGACGACCGCAACGTGCGTCACTGGATTCGAACCAACCCGAACGTCTCTGGCCGAACGGGCGTAATCACGTCCAGCGAAGCGCCAGAAGTGGACTTTACGATTGATCGCCATCGCCAGACCGTGGGCGAGCCGGTCATCTTTACGATGTGCACCACGGGTACGGTGACCAAAATCGTATGGCAATTTGGCGATGGTACAACTCTGGAAAATGGCGATCCTACCCCAAACGCGCCTGATCCAGCGAACCCCTCCCAGACATGCTATGATCAGGAGTACACGTATACAGACGAGGGAACCTACACCGTATCTGTCACGGTGACCGACGCGAATGGCGTGGAAGACACGGTCACTCGGGTGAACGTAATCGAGATCGTGGAGTATCCCTTCGCGGACGCGATTGCGACGCCGCTGGACGGTTTCATCACCCCGGATCCGGAAGGGGTCCTGGCCGACGGTCTGGACGTGGTGTTCACGAACCTGAGTGAGACGGGGCCGGACTACGAGGCGATTGCCTTCGCCTGGAACTTCGGCGACGGATCCTCTTCGGACGAAGAAAATCCGGAACACCGCTATCTCGCGCCGGGCGACTACACGATCACGCTTCAGGTGACCTTCCGCGACCGGGTGTCGGGCGAAGAGATCACCCGCAGCATCGAACTGACCAACTATATCCGCGTACGTCCCTGCACGGGTGCGGGCTGCGCCGGCGGCGAGGGCGAGGGTGAAGGCGAAGGCGAAGGTGAAGGCGAGGGTGAAGGCGAAGGCGAAGGCGAGGGAGAAGAGCCCACGGCGAGCTTTGAAGTGACCAACTTGATCCGCGACGGAGAAGGCCTCCTTCCCCTCACGGACTGGGTCCCCGTGCTCAATGTGGTTCTGAGCACCGACGAAGAGACTCCGGCCCAGCGCATTCTGCGCAGCCTGGTCTACCAGATCCACGGCAGCGACGTTGCGTCGGCCGATCTGGGCTACATCAACGCGGGTGGTCCCCAGCCTTCGGACCTCCTCGAGTTCGGTATCTTCTACGAGAACTTCTCCGACGACGATGAGGACAATAATAACCTCAACGTGGAGAACGACTTCCTGATGGCCACGTGGGACGCGTCCGGCGGCGGCATCGCCACGCTCGACACGACCGGTGGCAACCTGACCTATACCCTCGACTTCGTGGGTACGGGCACGCCGGAAGATCCGGAAGTACTGGTCCCCGCTGGACCCACCGGCGACAACACGATCGACGGCAACTCCTTCATCATCGCGGTGCGCACCTCGGCGACCTGGCGCTCCCAGCTCACGCTGGCGACCACCGTGCTGGATGCGGAAATGATCGTGCCGGATGAAACCGGCAGCATACCGACGGACGCCGAGGGTGCGCCCATTGACGATTACACGCCAAACTTCCTCGACGGAGAAATCCTGGAAGAAGACCCGGCCTATTCGTCCAGCTTCGGCGTCTATGACGCGCGCGGTTCGAACGATGGCGCGCTGGACGCCCCGAATATCAATTCCTGGGCGAATCCCATCTTCTACCAGATCCCGACGGCCGAATTTACCCGGCCCCGGTGGAACACGCCGGATCGCATCCTCAGTGTGCTGGGCGGCGAGACCCTGGAAATGCGGCGCCTGGTCGCGGTCGAGGAATGGGTCAACGTACTCAACATCAACATCCATTCGACCGCCTCGGAGCACTTTGACTTCTTCGATCCGGAGACGGGCGGCGTTCGCCTTACCGACGGTGACGAAGATCAAGAGCAGCCGGTTATCCAGCAGATCAACCTGATCATGACGGATATCGGCGCCGATCCCTTCGGTACCCCCGGCAACGGCGGGTTCGATCCGCGTGTCGGCCTGAACAACCAGTCGCTGAGTATCCCGGAGACGGGCAACGATGAAATCGCCATAGCGCCGGATCTCACCTTCAGTGGCGCCTGGCTCTGGGTGGACGAGAACAACAACGCGGTCTTCGATCCGCCCACCGCGAATGCGGACGGCGTTGGTGTGACCTACAACGGCGACTATCCCATGGAGCCGCTGTACGCCGCCGACTTGGAATGGGAATACATCCCCTTCCCGCCCGGAGGTGGTGATCCGTGGTGGAAGCTCAGTCTGAATCACGGCTTCGAACGCCGCAACGGCGCCGATGGTGTCGGTCGTATCGAGGCTGTTCCGGACGCGAACTTCACGATTGAAGATCCGGATACGGACCTGCCGACCAGCGAAAGCAGCCCGGACTACTTCGTGGTAATCCGCACGGACAGTGGATTCAAGGATGTGTCGCAGGGTCTGGCCGACGGCCAGGGGATCCAGCCGGGCGCCGATTTCCGCGCCTTCGTGGAGCCGCGCCGTTACGACACGACCAACCAGACCTTCGAAGGCGGTATTTATGTCAGCAGCATGATTCCGGCCCTCGGCCCGGTGGCGGGCGAAGGCAACCAGGTCTACACGCTGTGGCAGGATGACTCCCGCTGGGGCTTCGACGAGCCCTGGTGGAACGAGCGGACCATGAACGCGAAGTCCGCCAAGCCGATCCGCGTCGGCCTGGATGTGCACGATCTGCAGATGACCTACGGGACCAACTCGGAGTACGCGCGCTTCTCGGACATCTTCTTCTCGATACCCTTCGGTTCTTCGATCTGCTATGGTTTCTCCTCGGAGGAAACCAGCCAGACCTACTTTGACCGTTGGATGGATCCCTTTGGTATCCAGCAGACGCGTTTCGAGAACCTCCACGGGATCGACGTGCAACGGGCGACCTTCTTCTTCACGCTGACCTTCGATATCGGCGGTCAGTCGGAGGTAATCAATACGGCGCCGGACGATATCGATCGCCAGTATCCCTTCGAAACCGCGCCCTTCGGCTCGGGCGAGCCGTCGGACATCCCCCGCTCGTCCGCCATCGCGCAGCTTCCGTTGCAGCCCACGCTGCCGGACTATGCGTCCTGGCCGCAGGAGTTGATACCCGGACAGTATCCGCACTTGTCGGACTGGAACGACGAGGATGCGAAAGCCCGTATTCTGGCTCAGCGTACGGACATCAACAACAACCACACCCCGGTGATTGGCATCAACGCCGTCGGCACCGCGGACGCGGCCGTGAATGCGTCTTCGGAGACCTTCATCTCCGAAATCAACCTGGCCTTCTGGGGTCCGGACTTCGATCCGTCGGATCTCTATCCGCTGGATCAGGCCGGCATCAATCTGGATTCCGGCGTTCTGCTCTGGCAGGACAGCGACACCGGCCAGTCGGGCATTCTGTCCGGCGGCACCTATCTGAATGAGTCGGACTTCCGTTCGTACTCCGATGGCGGCGCGTTCCTGAGCACGGAAGAAATCGTGCCCCTGAACAACGCCAAGTGGTCGTCCGCGCCCGAGTTCGTCGACCTCGACGGCAACGGCACGCCGGACGACATGAACGGCGACGAACTGATCGACGATGTGGACAAGGCCTGGGTGCTGAAGATGAATCTGGCGTCCCTGTGGCCCGTGCCGCACAACGATGAGGAAGGCACAACCTTCGACATCGACTATGTGTTCGTCTGCGAAGGCTTCTCGGGCGGTGGCACCGGCTCGGGCGGCGGCGGTGGCGGCGGCGGCGGCGGCGGCGGTAGCGACGGCGTAACGGACGATCTCGTGTATATCCATCACGGCGCAGGCAGCCAGTGGCTGACCAGCGGCGGTCTGAACGACGCCCTTGTGGAGAAGGAATACATCGACGAGCGCAACGACATCCGCGAGCTCTCCGATGTATCCGCGGACTCGGGTCGTCCCGATTCGATGGAGCCCACGCCGGGTAACTATACCGACATCCGTCACTGGCTCTTGTGGTTCAATGACTACTTCGATGGAATCCGCGAGCGCGACACCGCGAACGGTTTCAACCGGATCGTCATGTTCAGCAGCGATGCCTTCACGAACCAGTTGGAGGGCGCGGGTACCGCGCCGGGCAACCCCTTCAGCGAAGCGATGACGCTGGAGAACTACAAGGCCGTATTCCAGCATCCGGACGGCGCCGGCAGCGGCAGCATCTACACCGACGGCTCCGGCGAGGTCTATGAACCCCTCGAAGCTATCTTCGAAGCCAATCCGGACATGCTCTTCGTCGTGGTGACGGCACCGCCGCTCCCCGCCGGGCAGACCACGGATTCGGAGGCTGATCTGGCGCGCGAATGGGCGGACTGGCTCGTGGATACGTGGCAGCCGGCCTATGAAGCACGCAACCCCAACCTGAACAACGTGGTGGTCTTCGACTGGTTCGACTTCCTGGCCCGTCCGACCAGCGCCGGCGCCGGTCTGCGCCACCGCCTGAAAGAAGAGTACGAACGGAGCGGCAGCACCCTGCCGAATACCCAGGCTCTGCTGGACTCCACGGAGTACTTCGTGAGCGGCACGGACGAGGAAGACAGCGTCCTTGATATCGCGGTGGATGAGTTCCCCGAGATCGACTTCACCCTGCCCGAGAAGTTCCGTCTCGAGCTCGGCAAGGGCGGCCAGCTCGCCGCCAAGGCGCTGGATCTGGAAGCGGCCCAGCCCGGTGACGAACTCTTCGTGACGGTGAAGTTGTCCGAAGACGCGAGCGCCAACGAGCAATTCCGCGTGGTGATTCCGGCGTCGCTGCCGGGCCGCGCGGAGGGCCAGCGCGACGCGGGTATCCGCTTCGTGCCCACGGGCCAGGCGAGTGCGGGCGCGCTTACGAAGAGCAGTCCGGAAGAAGATCCGGTGCAGGACTTCGTGGGTCACGACGTGGTGACGACCAACGTGCCGCTGAAGATCAAAGATCTCACGAGCCTGACCTCGACGCTGAATATCGGTGGCGCGCCCGTGGCGACCATCGGCCTGGATGCGTCGACCAACCAGGCCGACGGCGTGCGGGCGGAAGGCTCGACGGGTCTGGGTACCGAGGGCGTGTTCACCGTGGCCGGCGCGAGCTGGACTGCGAACACCTTTGTCGGAGACTACCTGATAGACTCGCGCTACGAGGCCTATGAGATCACCGGCAACTCGGCAACCGCGCTGACGCTGCTGAGTGGCGAGCCGCGGGACGGCGCGTGGAAGATCGTTCAGAATCCGACCTTCCTCGAACAGGTGGTGGTCGAGTTCTATAACGAATCGAACAGCGCCGACTTCGACGTGGTGACCGATCTACTGCCGATGAACCTTGACCAGCGCCTGAGTGGCGTGGCGATTTACCGGGACAACGATTTCAATCCGGAGAACCGCAACGGCCACTTCGATCCCGCGATCGATATCCCGCTCAGCCTGGATGGCGCACCCCAGTTGTCCGGAATCTCCGGCGACGCGCCGCAGGTGAAGTTCGCCTTCTCCCTGCCGGGTACCGGATTCAATGGCGACAACGTGAGCAAGCTGCCGCGCAACCGCCAGTGGGTCCCCGCATCCTGGGACGGCGAGAATGCCGAGTCCGACTTCTTCATCGTGGTCCGGGCGTCGGAAGGCATGCAAGTGGACGACAACTTCCGCATGGGCATCGTTTCGTGGGGTCCGAACACCCCGACGGAACCGGATCCCTATGTGTTCTTCCGCCTGACCGGCGCGGAACGGGAAGACTACAAGAAGTTCCAGGAATTCCCGTGGGGTAACCGCGGTGTGGGCTTCGTGTCCATCTTCAAGGACGAACAGGTTCGGTACTTCATGAACGGGAACAAGCCGGGCGCGAAAGTGGACAACAGCGGCTTCAACTGGGTGCGCACGCACTCGAACCAGAAGAAGCGCTCGGGTATCCTCACCGCGCGGAAGGAGCCCACGGGCCCGACCTCGGTTGTGATCAACTCGGCGTCCACCACGGAACTGCCGGCCCAGACGCTGGAGAGCAACCCCTTCACCTTCGTGATCTACGGTTCGGGCTTCGGCACGAAGCCGGAAGTGATCCTGACGGGTTACAACGTGACCGTGAACCAGGCGACGGACACCAGCATCTCGGTGACCATCACGACGCGTGCGGAAGATGCGCCCCAGGCGCCCATCATCCTGATTGTCCGCAACAGCGATACGGGCAAGGAGGCCAGTCGCTCCAATCTCTTCACGCTGGTGAACGGCACGGGCGACGTGGCTCCGGTCATCACGCGCGTGTCGCCGGCGAAGGCCAAGAAGTCGGACTTCCCGGTGAAGGTCATCGGTTCGAACTTCGGAGCCCGTGAGGACATGATCGTTCGCTTTGGCGAAACGTTGATGACGATCCTCGCGGTCAACAGCGAGGGTACGGAAATCAGCGTGGGCTACCCGACCGGTGGCTTTGCCGAAGTGGATGTGATGAGCGTAACGGTTGCGAACGATACGAACGGCACGGAAGCGATCAAGCTGAACGCCTTCGAGTTTGTCAGCGACCCCGTGGCCAAGCCGAACATCGGACCCTTCAGTTGCGGTCCGAATGGCGGCGGTACCTCTTCGCCGCTGGGTGATGTGGTGCTCTTGTCGCTGGTCTTCGCGGGCCTGGCCTTCGGCGTACGGCGCAAAAGCGCCCGGAGCCGCGTGTAGGAACATGAGGCCGCGCGTTTCGGCGCGCGGCCATTTGAATACATTCGATCAGTAGATTTCAGCCCCTCGGGGAAGGAAGTAGCTGGCATGAAAGGAAATGGATACGTGATCTCGCGTAGACGACACTTAGGAATGGCGATACTGGCCGGCGGCCTGTTACTTGCCACCAATACCTGGGCTATCTTCCCGCTGGGTAGTTTCGATTCATTCGATGTGCTTCGTATCAAGAAGCATCGGGTGAACGACTTCGATGCCAACAACAATGGCCGCGTGGAAGAGACCGAGGGTGTGCCCGTCCTGATCGAAAATGGTCGGAGCGGTTTCACCGAGGCGGAGCTGGAGATTGTCCGCGAGTCCTTCGCCGTATGGGAGCGTGTTCCGCAGAGCTACGCGTCCGTAGACGAGATTGGCCTGTTTCAGGATCCGGTCATCGCCGGCGGCACCGCGGATTTGCAGAATACCATTGTGATGCAGGTTACGAGCACGGTGGATCTGGATGGCGATGGACTTCCCGACGAGAACGTGGAGCCCGATCCCGCCGATGTCATTTTCGCCCTGCCCGCCGGCGTGCTGGGTGTCAACGTCTATATACACGCCGTCGACGATGTGATTATCGATACGCCGAGCGAATCCTACCTCGTAAGCGCCGGAAACATTGTCGACAACGACGTGATTATCGTCGCGGATACGGTGCGTCCTCAAGTCCTGGGTGAAGAGCCGCTCGGGGACCTCCAGAGCGTGCTTGTTCACGAAATGGGCCACTTCTTTGGCATGGGCCACACGCCCCTCAACAACCTCACCGAGAGCGACGCCAGCCTGATTGAAACGACGGCCATGGTGCACAGCATCGCGGGTGTGCAGCGCCGCATCGGCGTTACGCCGACGATGTTCCCGTTTATCTTCGAAGTGACCGCCGAGGGCGGCGGACTTGAAGGCGGCGGGGCCGATCTCGCGCCGGACGACATCTCGGCCATCTCGTGGCTCTATCCTCGTGGTAGCCAGGACCTGTTTTTTGATCTTACGGGTGAGGCGCGCACCCGCACGCGTCCGGGCACGGGTCTTCCGTCGATCCAGGTTGCAAGCGCGCATGTAGTCGCCTGGGCGGACGTGGACAACGACGAAGCGACACCCCGCGTTCCCCTTTTCAGCGCCTTCACCGCCTACTTTGAGAATCCGGAGAACACCGAGCGGGATGGTTGGTTCGAGATTAACAACCTGTGGAAGACTCTCGAAACCGGATCGGGCGTGATCAACGCGACTTATACGCTCAGCATGACGCCGTTCAACGGCGGCGGCTATGATCGCCAGTCGCCCCCCGGCTTCTCGGTGGAAGAATTCGACAACATCGGCGGACGCACCACCGTATTCAATACGTATCCGTCGGAAGTGTTTCATGAAGTTGAAAACATCATCGACGTCTCCAACAAGGATGCCGGCACGGCGCTTGTCTGGGATTTCGAACGTGGAACGC
Organism: Candidatus Hydrogenedentota bacterium; assembly: GCA_016791475.1. Taxonomy (NCBI): domain Bacteria; kingdom Pseudomonadati; phylum Candidatus Hydrogenedentota; species Candidatus Hydrogenedentota bacterium. Next base: position 62,057 of record JAEUWI010000005.1, on the reverse strand, counting down.
TCGTCAGCACCGACACCGAGCGCAGCATTGAAGAGATCCTGGGCGACGACCCGATGTTCGGGGACCCCAATGACGTCTGTATCCTGAACGTGGTGAGTTCGGTCGCGGCCGGCGGCGGCACGGGCGCTCTGAACCAGGCGGCCAAAGGCGCGAATGCCGTTCGGTCACTGCGCGACACCGTTCTAATGGAGACCCCCCTGGGTAGTTTCATCGTTGAAACCTACTACAAAGTCTCCCCCTCGGCCGCCCGCTTCCTCTTGGGCAACAGTTTCGCGCTGGGCGCCACCGTCAAGGCCGTTCGGGCATTCTACTGGTGCATGGAGAATTTCACCATGATTCTGGGAGTTTCAGTCCTTCTTTCCGGGATAGTTTACGGGCTTCGCAAACGTCGTCGGGCGGTATCCGGCGTCGCGGGTGCGCTGCTTCTGGGACTCATGCTCACGCCGGGCGCCCAGGCCGTGCTGCAATATCAGAACACCGAGCAGCTTGTGGCCGGCGCCACGGATGTGGTCTCCGGCACGATTACGAGCGCGCAGGCGCGGTGGGAAGGCGGCACCTCCTATATCTATACCGACGTGGTGGTGCAGATTGAAGACAAAGCCAAGGGCGGCTTGAACAAGCAGTCCACGGTCACCTTCAGCCAGATTGGCGGGCGTGTCGGCGGTCTGGATACCCAGGTCAGCGAACTGCCCAGCTTCAGCGCGGGCGAGGAAGTAGTTCTTTATCTCCAGTATGTCGAAGGCGAGGGCTACCTGGTCTACAATGGTCTGGGTGGAAAGCAACTCGTGTCTCTGGATGCCGCCACGAAGACGAAGTATGTGGCCACCCCGCCCGATATCAAGGCCAAGAAGGCCAAGTCGCTGGCTCCTGGCGAGACGGTGCCCGATAAGATGGAGGTGTCGGAGTTCATGGCGGAGTTGCGGGCGATTGCCAAAGCCCAGGAGAAGGCGAAGTCCTGATGGGACTTTTCGGTGTAGTGGGTTTCGTGTCACACCCCCGGTATTCGGGGGTGTGATTTTTTTTGAGGGGGGTGGCGGGTCTTATGGGTCTTATGGGTCTTATGGGTCTTATGGGTCTTATGGGTCTTATGGGTCTTATGGGTCCCTTGGGTCCCTTGGGTCCCTTGGGTCCCTTGGGTCCCTTGGGTCCCGGGCTGGCGCGATATCTCCTAACCTGAAGCCTGAAGCCTACAGCCTACAGCCTACAGCCTACAGCCTACAACCGCCTGCTTCGCGCGAAACCTGCCCTTCCGCATGCCGATCCGGGGGGTTCCGGGGGTTCCTGTGCTTTTGCGTTGTCGGCTGGGGATGGGCTACACTACGCGCCCGTAGCGAACATGGGGCAGGTGTGTACCGAGGCCGGTTGTAGCGTCCGTTGATCGGGCGGCCTTCAGTGCCGTCTTTCCTGTCAACCCGCGCGCCCATACCGGCGTTAGTTGTGGTATCACAACATGTTGCGGCGGGGCGGAATCGAAACCGAGGCCCAGTTTGGCTTCGGGAATGTCGTATACCGCAAGCCCGATACGAGAGGTAGCAATGGTACGTGGTTTAATCATACGGCAGCTTTTCCTGGTGCTGAACCTGGCGCTGTCCGGCTTGATTCTGTACACGGCGGCGTCGGTGGTGCTTCAGATGACCAGCCCGCCTCAGGTCGCCGATGCCTTATCGCCGCCGGTGGAGGGCGGCGCGGAAAGTTCGGGCGAGGCGCTGAAATCTCTTCGGGAGCGCACGGCCTATAGCAGCATCATGGAGAACAAGCTCTTCGGCGAGGCCGGGCAATTCAAGGTGGATCAGCAGGCCACCGAGGTCATTCCCGAAGAGCCGGTTCCGGGCCCTGCGGAAGAAGAGACCAAACTGAATCTGAAGCTCTGGGCGGTGACGAGCCTTTCACCCAAGAGTCCTTTTGCCTCGGCGAGTATCGAGGATCTCGGCCAGAAGACGGGAAGCCAGCTTTTTCATATTGGCAATCCGGTGGTGGAGAATGTCACGCTGGAGGAAGTACATCCGCGCTGGGTGGTGCTGATCAATCGAAACGAGAGCCCGCCCAAACGCGAACGCCTGAGCATGGACGAGGAAGAGGGCGCCGAAGGAGCCGACGCGAACACGCTGGCCTCGCGGGGCAGCCGGGCCCCCACGCTTCCGCCGCAGGAAGTGGAGATCGATCGGAACGACTTTATCAATGAGTTGACCGTGAACTATGCGGACCTGGTGACCAAGGTCAAGCCCGAGCTTTACCGGGACGCCAACGGGAAAGTGGCCGGTATCACGGCGGCGGATATCGCCGAGGTGCCGCTTGCCAAGCAGCTCGGGCTGGAGAACGGGGATGTGCTCCAGACGGTCAACAACGAGAAGATCGACAGCGAGCAGAAGGTGCTGGAGATGGTCCAGAAATATCAGGACGCCGGTTCGTTCCGCATCGGTATCATGCGCAACGGCAAACAGAAGATAATCACCTACAATTTCCGCTAACACGCCGCAGCTCCCAGCCGGGAGCACTGGCTGAACCCGATTGGAAGGACAGACCGTGCTGAAGCGATGCATCGCCTGTTTTGCAGTACACCTCCTTGCCCTGGGCCTGTTTACCGCCGTGCCGGCGCCCGCCCAGGAGGAGCAGGAGGTTGTCGAGGAAGTTCCCGTGGAAGAGGCCCCCGCCGAGGAAGCCCCTGCGGAAGAAGCGCCGGTCGACGAGCACGCGGTCGAAGAGATTCCCGTGCAGGAGGTGCCCGAGAGCGGCACGAGCACGCGCCGTCCCTCCAGCGGCACATCGACGCGGCCCCCCAGCGGTACCACGACGACCCGCCCCCGTGTGAACCGCCCCCAGCCGCTGACCCCGCCGGCCGCGCGTCCCCAGCCGCCCCAGGTTCCCGGCGGCGCGAAGCTGGCCGATACCCCGGCGGCCCCCGCGCTGCCGCCCGGCGCCACGCCGGACGAAGACGCGCTGTTCAATTTCAACGACCAGCCTCTGATCCAGGTGATCCAGCACATCGCCATGTTGACGGGCAAGAACTTCGACATCGATCCCAATATCGGCGCGACCACGGTGACCATTATCACCCACGACAAGTTTCCGCCGGAAATGGCCTACGAAGTGCTCGAATCCGTGCTGAACAGCCGGGGCTACTCGCTGGTGGAAAATCTGGATGGCAAGCTGATTCAGGTCATCCCCACGCCCGACGCGCCCGGATCGGGCAAGACGGGGATCCAGGAAGGTATTACCGCCGACAATATCCCCGAGGGTTACGACACCTTCTCGACCCACGTGGTGCCGATCAAGTACGCCGACCCGGCCGAGATTTCCACGGCGCTGACCCTGCTGGGCACGAAGAACGCCAAGGTGGACACGTATCAGCCGACGAGCACGCTGATTATCACCGACACGGCAAACGGTCTTCGCCGCATGTTGAAATTCATTGAGCTTGCGGACATCCCCGGCAACGACACGACCATGGATATCTTTACGCTGGAGTATACCCGGGCGGAAGTCGTGGCCACCCAGTTGGAGCAGGTGCTCCTGGCGCCCGAGGGTGCCGGCGCGGCACAGAATACGAGCCGCACAACGACCACGCGCCCCCAGTCCGCGACAACCCGGCCCACCCGGCCAACCACCCGCACGGTACCCGGCGCGGAGGCCTCCGCGGTCATCGGCTCGAATGAGGAAGTGCTTCGCATGGTGCCCGATGAGCGGCTGAATTCGCTCATCGTGGTGGCCACGGAAGGCATGATGGAGCAGGTCCGCGATCTGGTGAAACGCCTGGACACGCCCGTGCCCTACGAGCAGAACAACATGCACATTTACGAACTGCTGAATGCGGATGCGGAGTTGATGGAGCAGGCGCTCCAGCCGCTCATCGGCACGGCCCCGCGGCGCCAGGAAGGTGGCGGCGGTGGCGGTGCGGCCGCGGCGGCCGGTGGAGCAGGCGGCGGCGGCGGATCTTCCGGGTCTTCGGAAGTGCAGCCCTTCGAGCAGAAGGTGCAGATCGCCCGCTACGACCAAACCAACTCGCTGCTGATTCTGGCTTCGCCCCAGGATTACAAGCAGCTCGAAGCCTATATCGCGCGGCTCGACGTGCCCCAGCGCCAGGTCTACGTGAAGGCCAGTGTGATGGACGTGGCCCTGAACGATACCTTCAACCTGCAGGTCAACGCGGCCAGCATCAGCGGCAGCGACGGTTTCGGTCTCACGGACACCTCACTGCTCCCGGTGACCGATCTGGCGACGGCCCTGACCAATCCCACGGGCGCGGGCGCGGGCCTGCTCAGCAGTGTGCTGAGTCTGGGGGATTCGGGCGGTATCAGCGCGGGTATTTTCGACGACATCACCGTGGAGTATGGTGGCCGCGAGTTCAACATCCCCTTCGTTCCGGTGCTGTTTCAGGCGCTGGAAACCCTGTCGGATCTGGAAGTGCTGTCCCAGCCGAGCCTGACCACGATTGACAACGAGGAGTCGTCCATCACGGTGGGTAAGGAAGTGCCCTTCATCACGGGCAGTTCCCGCCCCCAGACGACGACGGGCGGCACCGATGGCGAAATTAATTCCAGCTTCGGCACCACGCGAATCGAGCGCGAAGATGTGGGTGTGAAGCTGAAGGTGACCCCCCAGATCAGCGAGGGCGACAACGTCCTGCTGGAGACGGAAATCGAAGTGTCCGACATTGCCGACACGGACCCCCGCGTGGGTACGCCGGACATCGTGGGCCCGACCACGAACAAGTCCCTGTTCACCAGCAAAGTGCTGGTGAAGGACGGTTCCACGGCGGTGCTGGCGGGACTTATTCGCGATTCCACGAACCGCACGCGCAACCAGGCCCCGCTGCTGGGCGATGCGCCCGTGCTGGGCTGGCTTTTCCGCTCGAAGAAAGACACCCGCCAGAAGAGCAATCTGGTGGTGCTGGTGACGCCCCATATCGTGAAAGAAAACGTGGATATGGAGCGCCTCACGCTTCACAAGTTGAACGAGTACCACGATGCCAACCTGGATGAGCTCTTTGAGGCTGGCTTCTTCAAGAAAGTGAAGAAGAAACAGGAATACCGCAAGAGCCACCGCCCGACCTTTGACGAATCCGCGGCGATCACCGGGCGCGATACCGGATCCGGCGCGTCGGACAGTTTCCGCCGCGGCGACATGAAGAGGTAGTGGATGAAAACAGGCCAAGACCTGCAACTGGGCGAGATCCTGATCCGCAATGAGTTCGCGCACCCCGACCAGATAAACGAAGCACTGGAACTCCAGAAGATCCGGCCCAAGCGTCTGGGCGAGCTGCTCCTCGATCTCGGCTATGTGGACGAAGAGCAGGTGCTCACGGCGCTGGGCGAGCAGTTCAATATCCCCTTCGTGGACGAACTGGGCGACGACGTGGAGGCGGCGCTGACGACGAAGGTGCCCATTTCCTTCATCCGCGAGTACCACATGGTGCCCTACAAGCGGAACGGCACCGGCTTCCTTGTGGCGGTGAACGATCCGGTCAACCTGCTGCCTCTGGACGACCTGCGGCTGCTGCTGGGCGGCCCTGTTTCGCCCGTGCTCTGCCGCAAGGGCGATGTGCAGAAGATCATCGACGGCTATTTCGAGCAGCAGAACGAAAACGCCGCCGACATGATCGACAGCATCACGATGGCGGAGAAGGACACGGAGTACAAGTCGCTGGAGAGCATGGGATCCGAGCGGGACCTGCTCGATCTGGCGAACGAAGCCCCCATCATCAAGCTGATCAACCTGGTAATCACGGGCGCGGTCAAAGAGCGCGCCTCCGATATTCACATCGAGCCTTTCGAAAAAGAAGTGCGCGTCCGCTACCGCATCGACGGCGTCCTGTACGAGAAGTTCGCCGTGCCCCGGGGCCAGCAGGCCGCGGTGATCTCCCGCGTGAAGATCATGGCGGATTTGAACATCGCCGAGCACCGCCTCCCGCAGGACGGGCGCATCAAGATCCGCCTGAGCGGCAAGGAGATCGACATCCGTGTGTCGGTCATTCCCATCGCCCACGGCGAGCGCGTGGTGATGCGTATTCTGGAGAAGGGGAGCTTTCTTTTCAGCCTGGAGCACCTCGGCATGGAGGAAAAAGATCGCACCCAGCTCGACAAAATCATTCAGAGCTCCCACGGTATCTTTCTGGTGACGGGGCCCACCGGCTCGGGCAAATCCACCACGCTTTATGCCGCGCTACAGCGGGTGAATTCGCCGGACAAGAACATCATCACGGTGGAAGACCCCATCGAATACCAGCTTGAGGGCATCGGCCAGATCCAGGTTGCGCCGAAGATCGGCCTGACCTTCGCGGCGGGCCTGCGCAGTATCCTGCGCCAGGACCCGGATATTATTCTGATCGGCGAAATCCGCGATATGGAAACGGCGGAGATGGCGGTGCAGGCCTCGCTCACGGGCCACCTGGTGTTTTCCACACTGCACACCAACGACAGCGCCGGCGCGATCACGCGACTGGTCAACATGGGCATCGAGCCTTTCCTGGTGACCTCGTCCACCATCGCGATTCAGGCGCAGCGCCTGGTGCGGCGCATCTGCGACGCCTGCCGCGAGGCCTACACACCCGAGCTGGAAACCTGGCGCGAGTTGGGCATCGAGCCGCCCGCGAAGGAAAAGCAGATCCTGTATCGCGCGGTGGGGTGCAAGAAGTGCTCCGAGCGCGGCTACAAAGGCCGGACCGGTATTTTCGAGCTGCTGTTGATGACCCCGCGCATTCAGGAGATGGCGCTGCAGGGCGTGGACTCCAACCAGATCAAGCGCGAGGCCCGGAAGTACGGCATGCGGACGCTGCGCGAAGACGGCGCCCACCGGGCCATGCTCGGCCTGACCTCGGCGGAAGAAATTCTCCGCGTGACGCGGAACGACATGGAAGAAGAGTTTATGGGCTGAGGCGTGCCCGGTGCTGATCTGTAACGATTGTGGTGGTGGGGACGTTGGTATAGTGGACCGAGTGGATTCGCCGCGGCGAATGGACCGAGTGGACCGAGTTTCTTCGGCCCGAAGGGCCAGCGCAGCTTTCAGCCCTGGGCAACGCCCAGGGTCTACGGAACCCCAAATCATATCGCCCTGAAAGGGCAGCGCAGTTGCTCGGCGTCGCGGCGGTTGGCGCGGCGAGAACAACCGGGCGGACAGGAAACGAAGAAGATCCCATGGCGGTTTACGACTACAAAGCGATCAACAAGGCGACGGGCAAGAGCTCGAAGGGCGTGATCGATGCGGAGAGTCCGGCCCAGGCGCGGCAGAAGCTTCGCGACCAGGATCTTTTCCCCACGGAGATCGTCGAAAGCGCCACCATGGTGTCGACCCGGGGCCAGGATCCAAAGGCGGCGCACAAGGGTGGCGGCGGTCGCGTCTCGTCGCGCGATCTGGCCATGCTCACGCGCCAGTTTGCGGTGTTGTTGAAGGCGGGCATGCCCCTGGTGGATGCGCTGAGCGCCATGCAGGAGCAGACCAGCAAGCCCCGGCTCCAGTCGGCGCTCTATGATATCCGCGACAACGTGAACAGCGGAACGACCCTGGCCGACGCGCTAGCGAAGCACCCGCGGCTGTTTTCCAATCTGTATGTGAACATGGTGCGCGCGGGCGAGGTGAGCGGCACGCTGGAGGAGGTGCTCTTTCGTCTGGCCGAGATCCAGGAGCATCAGTCGAAGCTGAAAGGCCAGCTCATGTCGAGCCTGGCCTACCCCGTGTTCATGGGGCTCTTCGCCATTGCCGTGGTGGTGTTTCTGATGATGTTCATCGTGCCGCGCATCACGCTGATCTTCGAGAAACAGGAAGCGGCCCTGCCCAAGCCCACGCTGGTGCTCATCGCGTGCAGTGATTTCCTGGGCAGCTACTGGTACCTGATCATAGGCGCGATTTTCGGTGGATTCGCCCTCTGGCGCTACTGGGTCTCCCAGCCGAAGGGGCGGCTCAAGTGGGACCGCATGAAGTTGAAGTTTCCGCTCTATGGCGGACTGCACCTGAAATTGGTCTGCGCGCGTTTCGCGCGAACCCTCGGCACCATGCTCCAGAGTGGATTGACCATGCTGCCCGCGCTGGAAGTGGTGAATTCGGTGCTGGACAACGCCCATTTCCGGGAGCATATGGACGAGGTGAAGGCGGGCGTGCGGCGCGGACGCGAGCTGTCGCAACAACTTAAGGAAACGGGCATGTTTCCCTCCATGATGATCCACATGGTGGAGCTGGGCCAGCGCAGCGGCGAGATCGAGGACATGCTTATCAAGGTGGCGGACACCTACGACGAGGATGTGCGCCTGACCATCGACGCCATCGTGGGCCTGATCGAGCCTGTTATAATTATTGTCATGGGAGTCTTTGTGGGCTTCCTGGTCATATCCATCTTATTGCCGATTCTGAACATGAGCCAGAATCTTTAACATGAGGAGCAAGAGAGCGATGAACACGAACAAGAAGCGGCGCACCCGCAACGACGGCGGCTTTACCCTGGTGGAACTGATGGTGGTGATTTCGATCATCGCCGTGCTCGCGGCCATCGTGGGCTACAACGTGCTGGGCTCCGTGGACCAGGGCAACATCGCGGCGGCGAAGGCGCAGATCAAACAGTTCGACACGGCGCTGGTGGCGTACAAGATAAAGTTCAAGAAGTTCCCCGAAGATCTGGGCGCGCTGATCAGTCCGCCCAGTGGTGATCCGATCATGAACGCGAAGGAAGTGCCGCTGGATCCCTGGGGCAATCCCTATCAGTACCAGCTTGAAGGATCGCGGAAGTACGTGATCACGTCGCTGGGCGCGGACGGCGCACCGGGCGGAGAAGATGTGGATGCGGATATCAAGAGCGACGATATCACGAACGAGGCGGCGCAGTAACGAGAAAAAGTGTTGACCACGGAATGACACGGAAAAGCACGGAAGGAAAAGTCCAGCGGGACTTTAAGACAATTGAATGAGAGTTTTCCCACAGATTCACACCGATTTCCACAGATAGTGAGAATACAGCGCTGTGTTTGAGTCGCTCCCAAACAGCTTTCTGACCGTGCGAGGCGACGTCTTGGGCGATCAGAGCGAGACGGACCGATTTACCGCTCTTGAGCGTATCGCGGTGATAGTCGTTGTGACACCTTGTATCTGCCTGGGCGCTCTGGGATTGTTCGATATATTGTTTTATCGCTGGACGCAATTCGAGCAAGGCGAGATAGCGGCGGCGAAGGCGCAGATCAAGCAGTTTGATACGGCGCTTACGGCGTACAAGATGAAGTTTGGCGAATTGCCCGAAAACCTCGATCAGTTGTTATTGCCGCCGAGTGGTGAGCCCATTATGAATGCGAAAGTGATCCCGGTGGATCCGTGGGACACTCCTTACCTTTATTTGAAGTTGGATTCGAAGTCTTATGTAATAGTGTCACTGGGTGCTGACGGTGAACCAAGCGGCGACGGCAAGGATGCCGATATCCGCAGTGATGAGCTTACGAATGAGGCCGCACAGTATTAGGATGTTGACCATGGATGGCATCGACAATACGGACGCCTCCGGGAAAAATTGAACCACGAATGGACACGAATTCACACGAATGAGATACGGTCAAATGGACGTGTCCCCTTCCTTCCGTGTAGTTCCGTGTAGTTCCGTGGTCAAATTCCCTTTCTTGACCACGGAATGACACGGAAATTCACGGAAAGAGAAGCGCTGCTGGCGCGAGATTTGTGATGTCCCGCTGGTTCCTGCGGTCCTTTGCGTCATAGCGTCTTTGCGTGCGAATCCATCGAACAGCGCACGCAAGGGCGCTAAGGCGCAAAGAGCCCTGTCAGCGGATTTCGCGGGCGCACGTTACCTATGTGTACGGGTTTCGGCGTAATCGAAGGATTTTCGGAAAGCATACCTGGCGTAATGTCACACTTGGAACATCATAGGCGCGCTTGCCGCGCAGCGCAGGCGGGTTTCACGTTGCTGGAACTGGCGCTGGTGGTATTTCTGATCGGGGTGGTGGCGGCGATGGCGGTGCCGCAGATTCTGCCGATTATCGCCTTCAGCGAGCTGGAGGGAAGCGCGCGGCATATTGCGGGCTTCGGTCGCGGGGCCATGGCGCACTCGGCGCTGCTGCGGGATCGGGTAGTGGTGCGGGTGGACTTGACGGAGCAGGAGATCTACGCGGTCCACTGGATTATCGAGGAAACGGAGGAGGAGAAGAAACTGCGCGAGGAGGAGCCGGACCAGTTGGCGAAGCTTGCGCAACTGAAGGAGAAGGGCATTCGCTCGGCGGAAGACCTGGACAAGTCGCTGCTCCAGGGGGGCGAGTTGAGCAGTCTGCTGGGGGGCGATGACGGCGGTTTCGACGAAGAACTCGCCGGCTACCAGATGACGGACAAGTTCAATACCTTTGCGCGCCAGGCGCTGGAGACGCGCGCGGAAAATGTGAAGCACGACGAGAGTTTTCTGGAGGATGTGGGGGATATCTTCACGGAAGAGGACATCTTCGATCTGGACGAGAAAGAGCCGATCGAGGAGGAGTTGGCGGATCCGATTTTGCGCCGAACAAAGTTGAGCGAGAGCGTGACGATTACGGACGTGGTATTGGATGGCGCCCCCGTCGGCAAGGGCGTGGTGGAGATTGAATTCACGGTGCTGGGGCTGGTGCAGAAGGCGGTGTTTTATATCGAGAATGAGGATGGCGACGCCTTCACGGTGTTGTGGGACCCAGTCTCGGGTCGCACGAACATCTTCCCCGGTCGGGAGGAGGATCTGTGATGGGCGCGCACGAAAATGAAAACTGTGGGGCTGGAAAGCCCCCCCTCCATAGCGGGCGAAACTGTGGGGCTGGAAAGCCCCCTCTCCATAATGGGGGGTTTACGCTGGTGGAGGTGCTTGCCGCGCTGGCGATTCTGGGCGGGGCGATGTTCATTTTGCTGAATACTCACTACAGCGCGCTGCGGCTCCATGAGGAGATGGCCAGTTCGGTGTTGCGCCGGGAGCTGATGGAGCGGGTGGTGAGCGATGCGGAGTTCAAGGTGCTGGCGGGGACCCTCACGGAGTCCGGCGAGTTTGAAGGTCGCTACGCGGGCTATTCCTGGGCCTTCAATGGCACGCCCATGGGCGGATCGGAGGATATGCCCCTGCCCTTTTACCAGGTTGAAGCGACACTGCGCACGCCGGATGGCGAGGAAGAGTCGCTGAACTTCTACGTTTATAACGTGGGCAGCAATGAGGTGTTGGCGGAAGGGGCGACGAATGAAAATGCGAAGTGAGGTTATGGGGAATTACCCCCCCTGCCCCCCCGTCCTCCTGCGGCGGATCTTCGACAGCGGGGGGGCATTCCGCGCGCGGCGGGGCCAGGCGGGTTTCACCATGATCGAAATGATGGTGGCCATGGTCATCTTGGTGATTCTGGTGGGCGCGGTGTACACGTGTTTTGTTTCCGTGGCGGACACGGCGGACATCGCGCGGACCTCCGCGGATGAACTGCGCATCCAGCAGTTGCTGTGGAAGCACTTCACCGAAAACATCAGCGCGACCCATCCCAATCCGAATGGCGAATACGCCCTGATTGGCGAGGACGAGTCCGGCGCCTATGGCCCCTCGGACACCCTGCGCCTGGTGACCCAGTTGCCCATGAGCGGCGCGAAGTCCCTGCCGGGTCTGGTGAAGAAGGTGGAGTACCACGTGGACGATCCGAGCGTGTCCGAAGAGGGCGGCTTTCAGAAATTCGCCATAGATGAAGCGCCCGCGGAGGAGAAAGAGGGGGTGACCCTTTTTATCACCGAATCGCCCCTCGTGCTCTTTGGCGAGGACGAGGGCGGCGAATTGTTCGAGGCGGAGGACGCGGGCGAGAACGAGATCGTGTGGGAGCGCGAGTTGCCCATCCGCGCGATGAACTTTCTGTATTACGATGGCGCCGCGGAGGAGTGGGTGGAGGAGTGGAATTCCGATGAGACGGGCATGCTGCCCTGGGCGATTCGCGTTCAAATCAACCTGGCGAAGACCGAGGGCCAGTTGATGGAGGAGGCTTCCATGGGCGTCGACCCGCAGGAAGACTTTGATATGGATGTGACCGTGGTGTTGTCGTCCAGCGCGGGTACGCTCGAAGAGTTCGGCGACCCAAACCAATTTCGTCCCAGTATGGAGTCGGCGCAGGAGGCGGGGGCGGAAGTCAATTGACAATTGACAATTGACAATTGACAATTGACAGTTGACAGTTGACAGTTGACAGTTGATTGCGTTGGTGGTTTGGGTTTGTTTCGGTCCACCGAGTCCGCTCAGTCCACTGGTGATTTGGTAAAGTATTGAGGTATTGCATTGAAGCAGCGATGTGAAAAGCGGAATGAAGGCGTGGCGTTGATTTTGACGCTGCTCTTTGTCGTGCTGCTTACCGTGCTGGTGGTGGAGTTTGCCTATGAGGCTCAGGTGGAGGCGTCGTATTCCATGAACAGCGGGAACGACTATCAGGCGCGGCTGGCGGCGCGGTCGGCGGTGTACAAGGGCATTTCGATCTTGGAAATGGACCGCCTCCAGGCCCAACTGTCGACCACGATGACACCAACAAACAACAATAACAACAATAACATGAACACGGCGAATCAGGGTTCGGGTATTACGGTGGACAGCCGGTGGAGTTCCTGGGCGCAGCCGGGGGGATTCGAGCCGCTGAACGACGCCGTGATGCGCACGACGATCACGGACGAATACGGCAAGCTCAATTTGAACGCGCTGGTGGATAATCAGAACGGAAAAGTGGTCCGCGAGCATCTCCGCTATGCCCTGCAGGAATTTTTCCGCATCCGGGGCGAGGCTGCGAGCGCCGAGGTGGATCCCGAGTCGCTGGTGGAGGCCATCATCGACTGGATCGACGATGATGACGAACAAGAAGAAGGTGGCGCGGAGTCGGATTTCTACCTGGCCTCGGAGAATCCCTACAACGCGAAGAACGGTCCCATGGACTCGCTGGACGAGCTGCTTTTGATAAAAGGCATGACCCCGGCGCTGTTCTTCGGCGCGAAGGGCATCGATCCGCCCCAGTTGCCCCTGACCGAGTTCCTCACCGTGCACGGCGACTGGCTCGGCCGCATCAATCCGAACACGGTGTACATTGACTACGATTCGGGCATCAGCGATGTGCTGGAAGCGTACGCCTTCGGATGGCAGGAGGCCGAGCCGGATCTGATTCAGGAAGTTAAATACGAGGACATGATTCAGGACATGGTGGCCGTAGAGGATGTGAGTGGTACCTTCCAGAGCGTTGACGACATAAGAAGTCGGAATTACATCGTATTTGGCAACATTCCCTCTGTGGACGACGGTGGACGGGGCGGGCGCGGCGGAGGTGTGCAAGTCAGCCAAAGCCAGACGCAGCAGAATCGTGCGCAGGAGGAAATGGTACGCTACATGTTCACGGTCTACAGTCACGTGTTCCGCATCCAGGGCGACGCCATGCTGGATGATCTGCTGGTGCGCAACGAGGCCTATGTGCTTCGGACCCCGGAGGATGCGGGGTTGCTGGAGTTTCCCAGCGGGAACAGTCAGATGCAGACGACCAATCCTTTTCCTCCGCTCCCCGTGGTGACGCTGCCCGCGGAGCTTTATCGAATTCTGGAGTGGAAAGTAATACAATGACGAGTCCGGCGTCGGGGTCATTGCGCGATTGTGAAGGCGCGTCATTGCGCGGTGGGTGACCGAGATCTGAAAAATTGAACCGCGAATAAGCGTAGAATCAGCGCGAATAAGAGGCGAGACTCCTGTTATTCGATACTTGCTATTGTGCCCGTTTGCTTTCGGCCCGAAGGGCCAGTGCAGCTTTCAGGCCGGAAGAATCAGGCCCTGTTATCAGGTTAGGACGCATCTTGGATGTTCCGAACGGAACTCCCAGACGTTTGCGCTTGTGGTGGAATTTATTCTGCTTGATTTGCGCCCGGCGGTGATTGATCGTTGGGGTTAGCCGCTTGTAACCTGCATAAAGTGACCGTTTCCTTCGCTTGCCGCGTATACGATATTGGAGTTGTGTGAATGCTGTTTAGTGCGAAGATAGGCGCCATCGAGTTCGTGGAAAACGAGGTGCGGGTGGCGGTGGTGAAAACGGGCGGGCGCAAGCCGGTGCTGCTGGAGGTGCAGTCGCGCACGGCGGCGTATCTGGAAGCGGAGGAGCGGGTGCCCGCCCTGGCCCAGGCCCTGGGCGAGGCGGTGGACGCGCTGAAAAACCCGCCGGCGGTGTTTATCCTCTGCGCGAGCGGCCTCTTCAGCGTGGTGCGGGCGATTACGATTCCCATCCGCGGGCGCAAGCGGGTGTTGGCGGCGGCCCAGTTTGAGCTGGAGCCCCACCTGGCTTTTCCGATCGAAGAGTTGCTGCTCGATTTTAACCTGGTGGCCGAGGTGGACGGCGAGACGGAGGTGCTGGCGGTGGGGATGCGACGCAACCACCTGGAAGAGCAGATGGCGGTGCTGGCGGCGGCGGGGATTGAGGTGGATGCGGTGAACCTGGACGCGGTGGCCATGACGGGCCTGTGGCAGGCGGGGCGCAAGGCGCAGAAGGGCCTTCAGGCCGTGCTCCATGTGCGGAGCCATTGCAGCAGCCTGGTGGTGCTCTTCAACGGGACCATCGCGTATTTCAGAAACATGCCCCAGGGCGCCAAGACCCTTGAAGAACAACCGAATCAGGTGGCGCGGGAGGTGCAGAACACGCTCCGGGCCTTCCTGGCCAAATGGCGCGGCGGCGGCGAGATCACGGCCTTGGAAGTGACCGGGCTGGAAATGACCCCGGCCCTGAGCGATGCTCTGGGAGAAACGCTGCGATTGCCGGTGACTTCGCAGACGATGCTGGCCCGGATCCAGGGCGGCGCCAAGGTGCTGACGCAGGACGAGTTCACGCCGGCCCCCAACACCTGGGAGGCGGCCATTGGCGCGGCCTTTGCCGGGGCGGGTGGGGTGCTGGCCCTGAATTTTGACCGGAGCGAGCGGAGCACGGCCTCGAAGCTGCGGGCCATTGCGCCCCATCTGGTGTACTCGTCGGCCCTGGCGCTGGCGGCCCTGCTCCTCTGGGGCGGGTATTATTATCTGGGCGCGTCCCAGTTTCGCGCCCAGGCGGCGGTGCTGCAGAAAGAGATCGACGGATTGAACGCCGAGATCGAGGCTCTGTCCAAGAAGGGCCTGACCCAGGACATTAACACCGACATTTTCCGCGACCCCCTGGCCCTGGAGATCCTGGCGGACATCAGCCAACGCATGCCTGGAGACAAGGTGAACGTGCTGGAGGTGGTGCTGGCGCCGCCCGGCGCGCGGAGCGGCTGGCTGACCATTGCGGGGACGGCCTCCAGCGCGGAGAACGTGAACGCGGCCATGGAAGAACTGGCCAAGTCGACCCTGTATAAGGTTGATCCCAATCCGAAACTGTCCTCCGAGGGCGATCAGATTACCTTTACCGTGCGGGCCTTCCGCCTGGAAGACGAAGAGGAGGAGACGGCCGATGGGAACGAGTGATTTGGACAAGCGCGACAAGGGGACGCTGTTTTTCGCCGGACTTTTTGTGTTGCTGGCCCTTTTCATGGCGGTGTATGTGCCCTCGAGCCTGGGGAAGCGCTACAAGTCGGCCAAGGGGCAGCTCGCCCAGAAGCAGCAGGAGCTGCAATTGGCCCAGTTGGACCTGCTGGCCGAGCAGGACCGGGTCCAGAGCCAGGAGAAGCTGCTGGCGGTGCTGAATGCCCGGGATCCGCGCTTTGACCTTTTCTCCTTCGTGAACGGCGTGTTGAAAGAGGCCAAGCTCAGCGATCGTGCGAAGTTGGAAATTGCCCCCACGACCCGCAACTCCTCGCCGAACCATCCCATGGTGGAGCTGGAGTTGAATGGCGTGAGCCTCGAAGAGCTGATCGAGCTTTTTTACAAGGTGGGCGGGAGCAACAACCTGATTGCGGTGCACAAGATGAGTATCAAACCGGCCGTCAAAGCCCGGGGTCTGGTCTGCGAACTTTCGCTGGTGACCTTGAAAGTCTGAGGTCGAGAAATCGGGGGCGTTCGGGGCGGGGTATTCGGGCGTGGAGAGTACTCTTGACATTCCGGCGTGGATCAGTGACAATGTCGTCTACGCCATGGTCCGTTGGGTCGAATGGGAGCTACGGGTATTGTCGTGTCGGCGGTCGGAAAATTGGGGCCGACGTCGGCGTAAATCGGCGTATCCGGATCGGGTAATCTCTTGACAAAACTGATCGTAAGTCCAGATCTATCAGTAATTACTCTCAGTATTTACATTGACAATTTGGGCCTTCTCTGGTAGAGTTACAGTGTGCATAAGGCAAGAGGTGTCACCATGCAAACGACGTACACCCTGTTTGGGCAGCGCTTGGTTGAAAAGGGAATTATCAAGCAGCAACAGCTTGATGAGGCCATTCACAAACAGCAGACAACCATGGCTCACCGTAAGATCGGTGAGATTCTGGTCCGCCTGAACTATATCAGCAAGCACCATGTGACGGAAGGCCTGGCGGACCAGCTTGGCATTCCGATAGTAAAGCTCGCGGACCGGGAGATCCCCGAGCGCATCCGCAGTTTGATCGATGGCAGTATTGCCACGCTCTACCGCGTGATTCCGATTGAGGAGCGGGGGAACACCATCGTCATCGCGACGGCCGATCCCACCAACATCAACAATCTGGATAATTTGCGCCGCCTTCTGGATCGGGAGGTGGAGCCGGTGCTTTCCACGGGGGAAGAGATCTCCGTGGCGCTGAACAAGTGCTATGGTCTGCAGGACAACACGGTGGAGACGATGCTGTCTTCCGTGAGTTCGGCGAGCAGCATGAGCACGCTGAGCACGATGTCGAATTTGAGCTCGCTGGATTCGTCCATGAGCAGTCTGGGCAGCATGAGCGCCAGCGACATCAGCATGAGCAGCATCAGCATCGACCAGATGGACAAAGACGGTTTCTCCTCCACGGGGGACGGGACCGAGGATGCCGACGACAACAGTCCGGTGATGCGGTATGTGAACCAGATGATTCTGGAAGCCTTCCGCCTTCGGGCGAGCGATATTCACGTGGAGCCTTCCAAGGCGGACGTGAAGGTGCGCTATCGTATCGACGGCGTGATGCAGTTGATGCCGCCGCCGCCCAAGCGCGCGCAGGCCTCGATCATTTCGCGCCTGAAGATCATGTCGGGCATGGACATTACGCAGAAGCGGGTTCCCCAGGACGGCCGCATCAAGATGATGATGAGCGGCAAGATGGTGGACTTGCGCGTGAGCGCGCTCCCGGCCTACTACGGCGAGAGCATGGTAATGCGTATCCTGGACAAGAGCGGTCTGCTGCTGGGTCTGGGCCAGTTGGGCTTTTCGCCGGAGCACCAGCGCCGCTGGGAGCAGTTGCTGGGGCTGAGCACGGGCGTGATTCTGGTGACGGGCCCCACGGGTTCCGGCAAGACCACGTCGCTCTACGCCTCGTTGCACACGCTGAACAAGCCGGACACGAAAATCATCACCGTGGAAGACCCGGTGGAATATCAGTTGGCCGGTATCAATCAGGTACAGATCAACCACGAGATCGCCTTCGACTTCAAACGGGCCCTGCGCGCCATCATGCGCCAGGACCCGAACATCGTGATGGTGGGTGAAATTCGAGACGCCGAAACGGCGGAAATCGCGATCAAGGCGGCCCTGACGGGTCACCTGGTGTTCTCCACGCTGCACACGAACGACACGGCGAGTTCCTTTACCCGTCTGATCGATATCGGGATCAAGCCCTACCTGGTTTCTTCCGGCGTGCGGGCGATTCTGGCGCAGCGTCTGGTGCGCACGATCTGTACGAACTGCAAAGAGACCTGCGCGCCGGATCCGCAGGAAGTCAAGCGTCTCGGATTTGACGTGGATCTTTCGGAGGTGGAGCTGTACCACGGCGCGGGCTGCGACAACTGCAACAACACGGGCCATGCGGGCCGGTTGGGCGCTTATGAACTGATGGTGAACACCGACCGGCTCCGGGAAATGCTGATGAGGCATGAGTCCGCCACCGCGATCAAGCGCGCGGCCCGGGAGCAGGGCATGTTGACGATGCGCGAGGATGCCTGGAAAAAAGCGCTGAACGGCATCACGACGATACAAGAAGTAAACCGCCGCACGCGCGTGGACGAGCCCCTCGAAAAGGTGATTCACACGTAAGCATTGGGGCGGTCGTGCCTGGGAGAATTTGATTCATGGCCTATGAAATGGTGAGTTTGCTCCGGATGTTGATTGACCGGGACGGGTCCGACCTGCACATTGCGGTGGACGATCCCCCGGCGGGCCGCGTTCACGGGCACATGCAGTTTTTCGGGGACAATCCCCTGACGGCGGAAGACACCGAAAGCTTGATGAAGAGCATCGCGTCGGTGGACAACCAGCAGGAATTGCAGGAAGTGGGCGGCACGGACTTCGGGTTTGCTTTCGAAGACGTGGCGCGCTTTCGCGTGTCCGTATTCAAGCAGCGCGGCTATGTGGGCATGGTGCTGCGTCTCATCCCGAGAACCCTGCTGACCTTTGAGGAAATCGGCCTGCCCATGTCGTTGAAGGAGGTCATTTCCCAGCCCCGCGGCATGATCCTCGTGACGGGTCCCACGGGCTCGGGCAAGTCGACCAGTCTGGCGACGATGGTGGACTGGCTGAACATGAGCTACGACCACCATATCATCACAATCGAAGACCCGATCGAATATTATCATTACCACAAGAAGAGCATCATCACCCAGCGTGAAGTGGGTGTGGACGTGCCCACCTTCGCCGAGGCGCTTCGCCGCGCGCTGCGCATGGACCCGGACGTGATTCTGGTGGGCGAAATGCGCGACCTGGAGACGATCGAGGCGGCGGTGACGGCGGCGGAAACGGGTCACCTGGTGTTTGGCACGCTGCACACGACGGGCGCGGTGCGCACCGTGGACCGACTGGTGGACGCGTTCCCCACGAACCAGCAGGAGCAGATCCGCACGCAGCTCGCGGGTAACCTGAAGGCCGTGATTTCCCAGGCGCTGGTGCCGCGCAAGAGCGGCTTCGGCCGCGTGGCCGCTTTCGAGATCATGATCACGACGTCGGCCATTCAGAACCTTATCCGCGAAAACAAGACCTACCGCATTACGTCGGCGATCCAGACCGGGCACAAGTACGGCATGAACCTGCTGGACGAACACCTGCTGGCGCTGTACCGCAAAGGCATCTGCAAGTACGAGGACTGCGCCGGCAAGGCCCAGTTCCGCGATGAATTCGAGGCCAACGCCCGCGCGCTCGGGCTTGAAGGAGGGCCGGCCCCCGCACCGGCGAACTAACCGCTTATGGCACTTGGATCCCGAGAGAAGCAACTGGGCGATATTCTGGTCGAGCAGGGCGTCATCAGCCCGCTCCAGCTTGACGAAGCCCTTCAGCGCCAGCGCCTCACCGGCGACATGCTGGGCCGCGTTCTGGTGACGATGGGGCTCTGCGAAGAGCAGGACATCATCGAGTCGCTGGGCGTGCAGTCCGGCATGGAGCGCGTGGACCTTTCCAAGCTGAAGATCACCGAAGAGGTGATCCACACGATTTCGGCGGACGTGGCGCGTTTCTACAGCGTGATCCCCATCCGCAAGACGGGCGACCGGCTGATCGTGGCCATGGCGGACCCGCTGAATCTTCAGGTGCTCGACGATCTGCAACAGATCACGGGCATGGAAATCCAGGGCGCGGTGAGCAACCAGCAGGACGTGTCCAACGCCTGGAAGAACAACTACAGCTTCGAGGGCGAGTCCATCCACTCCATGCTGCTGGACCTTCAGGAGAAGGTCGGCAACGCCGAGCTGACGATGGACGAGCAGAAGATCCAGCAGGTCACGGGCGATACCGACAACCTGGTGGAGCTGGCGCAGCAGCCCGAAGTGATCAAGATCGTGAACCTGGTGTTTCTCGAAGCGGTGCAGAAGCGCGCTTCCGATATTCACATGGAAGTCTACGAAGAAGAGTTCCGCATCCGCATCCGCGTGGACGGGATGCTCCAGGAGATTGTGTGCCCGCCGAAGAATCTGGCCGTGGCGCTGGTTTCCCGCATCAAAGTTATTTCCAACATGGACATCAGCGAGCGGCGCCTCCCCCAGGACAACCGCATCGAGCTGAAAGTGGGCGATACGATCATCGACGTCCGCGTGTCCACCCTGCCCGTGCTCCACGGCGAGAGCGTCGTCATGCGTATTCTCGACCGCAACGCGGTAAAGCACGATCTGGTGGCGCTGGGCTTCCCGGCGGACATCTACGCGCAGATCGACGAGGCCATCAACAAGCCGAACGGCATCGTGCTGGTGACGGGGCCCACGGGTTCCGGCAAGACCACCACGCTGTACGCGTGCCTGAATATTCTGAACGAGCCCGAGGTGAAAATCATCACCACCGAGGACCCGGTGGAATTCCAGATCGACCGGCTGATCCAGTGCAACGTGAACGACGACGTGGGCCTGACCTTCGCGCGCTGCCTGCGCTCCATCCTGCGCCAGGACCCGGACATTGTGATGGTGGGCGAGATCCGCGACCTGGAGACGGCCCAGATCGCCGTCGAAGCCTCGCTGACCGGCCACCTGGTGCTGAGCACGCTCCACACGAACAGCGCGCCCGAAACGATCACGCGACTGCTCGACATGGACGTGGAGCCTTTCCTCATTGCGGCCTCGCTGGAGGCGGTGCTGGCCCAGCGGCTCTGCCGGAAGGTCTGCCGCTTCTGCAAAGAGCCCTATGTGCCGGACGAGAAGGAAATGGACGAGCTGGGCATTCCCTCGGCCTGGCGCCGCGACCCCAAGTTCAAGCTTTTCCGCGCGAAAGGCTGCGTGAACTGCGACTATGTGGGTTACAACGGTCGCACAGGACTGTATGAAATGGTGTCGGTCGACGAAGGTATCCGCGATCTGGTGCTGGAGAGCGCCACGGCGCTGACGCTGCGCCGCTACTGCCGCAAGCACCTGGGCATGATGACCCTGCGCGAGGCGGCGCTGATGAAGGCGGTTCAGGGAACGACCACCGCTGCCGAAGTGTTGTATCACACCGATAGCTACGAAGATTAAGCGAGGAGACTCCCATGCCCAAGTACGCGTATAAGGCCCTGAACAAAGAGGGCAAGCAGATCTTCGGGGTGGTTCAGGCCGACAGCAAGGCCCTGGCCATCAACGACGTGCGCACCCTTGGCCTGTACCCCACAACGGTACGCGAGGCGACCAAGCGCGACGAGAAGCGGGCGCGCAAGGACAAGAAGGGCATCGACGAGCTCTATTTCGGCGGCGTGAAGACCAAGGAAATCGTGGTGATGACGCGCCAGCTCTCCACGCTGATCGACGCCGGCCTGCCGCTGCTGCGCAGTGTGAACGTGCTGATCGCCCAGCTCAAGCCCTGCAAACTGCGGGATATCCTGCGCGAATGCGCCCAGGACATCCAGACCGGTTCGACCTTCTCCGAAGCCCTGGCGAAGCACCCGAAACAGTTTGACCGCCTTTTCGTGAACATGGTTCGCGCGGGCGAGGTGGGCGGTATGCTCGAAGTGGTGCTCCAGCGCGTGGCCACCTTCCTGGAACGGCGCGAAGCGCTGAAACGCCGGGTGAAGGGCGCCATGGTGTATCCCATCGCCGTGCTCCTCATCGCGGCCGGTATCGTGTCCTTCCTGCTGATCAAGGTGGTTCCGGTGTTCGCCGAAATCTTCGGCGAACTGGGCGGCGAACTGCCCGCGCCCACGCGCTTCCTTATCGCGGCGGGCGATTTCATGGTGTACAAATGGTGGATGGTGCTGCTGGTCATCAACTCGACCATCATCTTCATGAAACTGATTATGAAGGTCCGCGTGGTCCAGCGCGTCTTCGATATCGTGAGTCTGAAATTTCCCGTGGTCGGCGATCTGGTCACCAAGGTGGGCGTGGCCCGCTTCGCCCGAACCCTGGGTACCCTGATCTCCTCCGGCGTGCCGATTCTGCAGGCGCTGAAGATTACCCGCGAAACCATCGGCAACAGTGTGATTCAGGACGCCGTGGACAAGGTGCACGACAGTATCAAGGAGGGCGACACCATCGCCGCCCCGCTGGACGAGACCAAGGTTTTCCCGCCCATGGTGGTGAACATGATCGACGTGGGCGAGGAAACGGGCCAGCTCGACCAGATGCTGAACAAGGTTGCCGATATTTACGACCAGGAAGTGGAAGTGGCGGTCGAGGCCATGCTGACCCTGATGGAACCCATCATCATCGTGGTGCTGGGCGGTATCATCGGTTTCATCGTGGTGTCCCTCTACCTGCCCATCTTCACCCTGGGCGACCAGATCAACAACCCGGGCGGCGGGAACTGACGACCCTTAGGCAATGACAGGCGGAGCGCGCAAGCCCGCCGATACGGAGGAAGTAGAGCATGAGAAGAAAACAAGGTTTCACCCTCGTGGAACTCCTGGTCGTGATGGCGATTATCTCCATCCTCGCGGCCATCGCCATTCCGAACATCCAGAGCTACATTGCCCGTGGCCGGGCCACGCAGGCGATCTCCGAGATTCAGAATATCGAGCTGGCGATTACGAAGCTGTTGTCCGACGCGGGCCGCAGCAGCCTGAACGATGTGCTGAACCTGGAAGTCATTGGCGACTCCGTAGGCATAAACTCCGCGAATTCCAAGGACGTCCGGGACATGTCCACCTGGGCCGCGGGCGACTTTGAAAACTTTACGGAAGCCTACACCAACGCGGTCTATCGGCTCCTGAAGAAGGGTCGCGGCGCGACGGTCTCGGACGACGGCACCGGTACCGCGATTCTGGACTATCAGGAAGATGTGGTTCGCAATCTGGGTACGACGTACTTCGCCGAGCTGGGTTTCGATCCCTGGGGCGAACTTTACCAGATATTCCCCGGCCCCTGGCGCGTCACCAACGGCCCGAATGTCTTCCGCGTCTATCTGCCCGCCACGAGTGCGGCCAAGGTCGTCCCCGGCGAGAGCACGGCCGTGTTGAACGGCGATGACCTGAGCCTGGGCTCCGGTTCCACGTCGGGATTCGTTATCACGGATATCGATGGTCAGGAAATTGACCTGGCGGGCGTTCCCGCGGCCAATCAAGTGGACACCTTTATCTGGTCCAAGGGCGCCAATCTGGTATCGGGTCAGGCGGAATTTCTTCCTCCCGTTCCGGGCTATAACCCCGGCACGCCGGGGAGCTCCCAGTACGGCGGCATTTCGCCCATCACGAGCGCCTATCCCGGCGGTCAGGAACCTGAACTCGTGGGCGGTGGTGACGACGTGAACAACTGGGACCGCAACCAGACCTTCATGCGGTTCTACAACTAATTACTGTTCCGCGCGCGGCGCCGCCCTCTGCGGGCGGCGCCCATGGCGCGATAATGCAAGTGAGCTAACGTCAGCCTGGCGCAAGGCCGGCCCGAGGTGAGGGCAAACCACGGAGATCCGGAATCCGCCAGCACGGGAGAATGTGCGATGCACGGCGAATACCGAGAGAGCAGGGCGGGTTTTACCCTGGTGGAGGTTCTGGTGGTTCTGGCCATCGTGGCGCTGGTTTCGGCCATTGCCATTCCCGGCCTCGCCAAGATGGGCGCCTTCTCCCGCGATGAGTTCAAACGGGCCACCCAGGAAGTCAATTCCGTCCTCCGCGCCGCCCAGCTCTACGCCACGACCTACAACGTGAACACCGCCGTCGTCTACAGCATGGATAACTATTCTCAGGAGGAAGCGACCCTCGCGGACACCCTGCCCGTGGCCGATCCGTCGGATGAGGATCCCGGCGATCCCTTCCGCGCCGTCGCGTCCCCCATCGTAGATTCACTCACCGGCATCCCGGTTCGGCAGATCGAGGCCGCCGCCATCATGTACCAATTGCCCTCCACCATGGGCGCCAATCTCCGGGACAAGTTCGTCCCCATCCCCGGCGACCTGGGCGAATTCCGGCCCCTGCCCCAGGGCATGTCCATCGCGCTGCAGAGCCCCGAGCCGGAAAACATCGATACTACCAACCCGAGCAATCCGGTTTACGGCGCCCTCTATTCCGAGTTTGGCTGGTCCAACTACCGCAGCACCGCGACCATCAACCGCGTGGGCGATGGCGGGATGAAGCGTATAACGGCGGCGCTGGGTCTGCCCCCGGCGCTGACGGGCGGCGAGCTTTTTACCCTGGCCACCAACCCGGCGAACTATACGGAAGAGAACTTTCCCGCCCACGTGTTCCGATCTTCCGGCCGGCTCGACAGCCCCCAGTTTGGCTTTGAATGCGGTTCCGGTGCGAATTGCGCACGGGAGCGCTACTCCCTTTTCATCACGCCCTCCGCGGATCGCCCCCTGGACGAGCGCCTGGTGCAGCCGGAAAATCCCGATCTGAGTTATCTCGACAGCAACGGGGTGGAGCAGTCCAACCTGCGTTACCGCGAGATCCACATTTTCAAATCCACCGGGCGAATTGCCATTCCCCAGGACTTCTAAGCGAGGTTTTCATGAACAGGAAGTACCAGCGCGGTTTCACCCTCATCGAGGTTATCGTGGCGCTCACGATTCTCTCCATCGGGATCATAGCGATCATGAAGCTTTTCCCCCGCTCCATCCAGCAGACCCGCCAGGCGGCGGAGCGCCAGCAGGCCTCCTTCCTGGCGAAAACCGAGCTGGGCCAATTGCGTGCGGGCGGCGTGGGTCCCGTGATGACGAGCTGGGCGGCGAACAACGCCTTTCGCAGCCTGGCCACGGCCGGCGGCGAATACACCGGCCTCTACAAGTCGTGGAACAGCACGGTAAAGCGGGTGAGCAGCGATGTGGACTTGTACCGGGTGACCTTCAACGTCGAGATGTTTGACGGGCGTCGCGAACGGTTTGTGACCTATGTTACCGAACAATAAAGAGGCAAACGCCATGCATGGAGTACCAGCGCGCCGCCAGAGCCAGGCCGGGTTCACCCTGACCGAACTGCTCGTGGCCACCGCGATTTTTGTGATATTGATGAGCGCCCTGGTGACGCTTTTCAACTCCGCCATTGCCGCCGTGCGCCAGGGCTACGCCAGCATCGACGCCTTTGAAACCGGCCGCATGGCCATGAGCACCTTCGCCCGCGATCTCAACGGCGCGTTCACCGCCCGAGAGCACGGCGACACCTACAATTTCTACGGTCGACCGGATGGATTCATGTTCGTCGGCGCCCTGGCCAATGGCCAGATTGGCCGCGTGACCTATGTCACCCATCCCAGCCTCAACACGCCCCGGGTGCGGATGAAGGTCACCGAGCGCTGGGGCGTGATCGAGGCGAACCTGCGCCGCCAGGCCGAGCGGATCGCCCGCGAGCGGGGCTACTCGGGGGGCTATCCCGCCCTTTTCGCCGACAACACCATCGACGTAGTGGATGACTTCTATTTCTACAGCGACTTCAGCGGAACCCGGCGTTACAACGCGGGCGAGTGGGTCGAGTTCGACGTGGAGCTGGAGCTTGAGAGTCTGATTCGCTACGAGGAAACGGGCGCGGCCGATCTGGACGCGTTCAATATGTACGTGAAGCTGGACAACCTCGGCGCGCCCATCAGTCTGGACTGGCCCTATGTCGATCCCATTGAGCCCGCCAACGACGCGGCGACGCCTCCGGCCACCGACGGCAACGCCCAGCAGGCCTTTCTGCTGCGCGCCCTTGACCCCACTCCCGGCGATACGAATTACGATATGCGCGAGATTTACCGGACGATCAACCGCGACACCCTTGGCACGGGCGGTTACCTGCTACCCTCCGGCGAACGGATGTTCCTGCGCGCACTGGGCCACGATACATTCCAGCAGCTACTGAATGCGCGCAAGCGCGAGTTCTGGCTCCGCATGCTCTCCGGCGAGCCCATGGGCCTGCCCACCCTGACCCCCGATGCGTCCCATGGGTCCGTGGGCTACTGGTACGACGAACGATTGAACGCCCCCAACTCCCGCAACATGCGCGTGCTCAACGAGTACGTCATCGCGGACGGCATCGTCGGGCGCAGCATCCTGTTGCAGCCGAACTCCGAGATCGAGCTGTATATCGACGTGGACGGCAATTCAAACCCCAGCCCGCCCGATATCTTCCCCGATATCCTCGATGCGGAGGTGAAGTTCGCCTATGGCGATGGATCCAACCCGGCCCAGCAATACTTCAACGATATCCAGAACCTGCGCGACCCGGAGAACCCCGACGGGAACACGGGGGGCGCGAATCCCGCCCTTTACGAACCGAGCATTCCCATCCTGCTGTCCAAGGACAACGGCTACTTCGGCGTGGGCGATTTCACCGATGGCGACCTGGTGGCGGCGGATATGGCCCTGTCGAATACCATGCTGGGCTCCAACACGAAAGTGGACCCGGCGAATCCGTCGCAGCGGATTCCCAATGCCGCGAAAATGGGATCGCCCCTGGCCCCCCGTATTCCGTCCGTCGTCTCGACGGATTTCTGGGTTACCCGCACCCGGACGCGCCCCGGCGCGCCGGATATCCTGAAGCGGTTTTCCCAGACCGTGCAGATTCCAACCGCCCAGGGACGATCGGCGACCACGACCATCGCCCAGGGGCCCGGCGCGTCCCTCTAGGACGCGGCCGCAACCAGTAGAAGAGAGCGCGCGGGACGGATCCCGCGCGGCGGAAACGGGTAATTCGGCCCGGGCCCGCGTGTTGGGGAAGGGACCGCAAGGAGTGCGGCCATGGAAAAGGTGCAGTACACAATGATCGACAGGCAATCCAAGAAGCCCGGCCGCTCCAGCGAGCGCGGCGCCGCGCTGGTCGTGGCGATCGCCATCATGACGATCCTGCTGGCCGTCGCCCTCACGTTTTACGCCGTCAGCCGCCAGGAAGTGACCAACGCCGAGAACGTGAAGAATCAGGCGCAGGTCGATCTCCTCCTCGATGCGGCCTATGCCATGGGTCAGGCCGAACTGAACCGCGACTTCCTCAAGCACCCCAACGCGACCTCTTCGGACTCCGCTCCGTTCTCACTCTTCAACGGCAGTTGGGCCGTGGGCAAGCAGTGGGCCCTGTGGAACGGCGTCCCCCTTCAGGCCGGCGGCGCGCCGCTGGTCAATCTCCGGGCCATGCCCCTTCTTGATTTTGGAGACGGCCTGCCCCCCGAGCTGATGTTCAACGGCGGCCGCTCCAAAGACTGGCTGACCATTCCGCGCTTTGAAGATCCCGCCGTGTGGGGCGCCAACCCCATCGCCTATGCCAACGTACTGGACGACGCCACCGGCCTGCCCTACGGCAACATTTTCAACGTGGCGGATCGCAACCGGGCTCCCTTTGTGACGCCGGCCTTCTACGGCCCCTCCGGCACGGACGGTTTCACGGACGAGAAATATCCCCTGGAATGGATTCACACCTGGACCGACGTGGACAACGATCTGGACGGGCTGAACGATGCGATCTGGATCCCCTTGCCTCAGGACCGTTTCTTCAGCGGTGGCGAAGTGGTGGACGACGCCACCGGTCGGCGCATGTACGACGACGGTGTGGACAACGACCTGGACAGCACCGGCATCAACGGCTATGACGAACTGCCCGAGGCCAACGAAGGCGCCATGGAGCTCGCGAGCTTCGTCTATCACGGGCTCGGCCCGGACCGGCGGGGCGACGGTCTCGACAACGACGGCAACGGGGTGGTGGACGACCCGGCGAACGAGAACAAGTATTTCCTGACCGCGCCCCTGCCGGGTCTGACCATTCTCCTGGACTTCAACGCCGACGGCAAGGTGCCCGATCTGGTGCCCAACGCGGTTGGGGTACTCGTGCCCATCACGGTGACGCTCCCGAACACCATTTCCGTCGAGACGGCGGGCGGCGTCGTCAACCTGACCGCCACCGATGTGGATGCCATCGACAACGACTTCGACATGCTCATCAACGACTACCAGGTCTACGCCTATGTCGGGCCAAACACCAACGACATCACGGCCAGCGGCACCTTTCCGCCCTTCCAGCTTACGGGCTTCGAAGACTCCGGCGTGGCCAACCCGGTCGCGCCCACGCCCCCCATCGTCGGAACGAACCTGATTCAGATCAATGAGAACGTGGCGGCGAACAGCTCCCTGGCGGTGGGCGATCCCTTTTACCTCACCACCTGGCGGAGCCCCGGCGAATGGCCCGCCGACGATCGGGGCCTCTTCACCACGGCCATTCTCCGCGCCTATGAAGATATCAACGTGGAAACGGCCATTGCGCCCAATGGCGGCCTGCGCATCGAGCCGGCCAACGCCGTGTTCCACGCGGAGCCGGGCATCGTCTCCAACTTCGACTACACCCTGCTTGAACCCGCCATTCGCATCACCCATTCGGGCGAGCCCGTGTGCGATCTGGCCGGCCGCGCCGCCATCACCATCCGCGACGAAGCCAGCAAGGTCAACGTAAACGTGGCCGGCGGCCAGAGCTACGACCCCCTGGGTCCGGCGGTTCCCGAGTTGCTGGCCTCCACGCGCCTGGGCGGCCTGATCAACACGGGCTATTACCGTTCCCTGGGCCTGGGCAATTCCGCGGCGGAATTTGAAACGCGCACCCTTCCCGGCGTCGGCGTGGTGGAGGCGGCCCAGTTGTGGCTGCAGCGCACCGGCGTGCCCGGCGGCGACCCGACCGGCTGGGACCCCACCGTGACCACCGCCTTCAATCGCGACGTGATCTACCCCGGCTACGGCCGCGTGGACGACAACGCGAACGCCATGATCGCGGCGCTGAACGGTCGCGACGACGACGGCGACGGTCTGGTGGACGAGGGGCTGTACCTGCCCCAGCTTTCCGCCGTGGCCCAGAGCTTCATCCGCGGCGGCGTCCTCACGGGCGCCCAGGTGGCGAGCGCCCAGGCGGAGCTTCAGGCGACGCGCTACGCGGAATACTTCGGACAGCTCGGCGCCTTTGAAGGCGTGGACGAGCCGGGCGAACTTCAGCGCCTCAACCCCGCCTCGAATCTTGTGGCCGAAGGCCGCAATCCTTATGACCGCAGCGGATTGACCGACGGCCTCGACAACGATCTCGACGGCGCCATCAACGAGCTGGGCGAACTGGGCGATCTTCAGTTGCAGGACACCCTCCAGCTTGAGGAGATCTTCGGCCTGGGCACCGGCACCACCGCCGCCCTCCGACAGAGCGTCACCACCTTCAGCACCGACCGGAACACGAACTTCATCGGCGGCCAGGGCGGTATCCGGGCCATCAACAAGCTCGACTTCAACTTCGCCACGCCCCAGCAGATCGCCGCCAACCTGGTGCTCGCGAATAATTTCCAATCCGTCACGGCGGCGCCTGTAGCAACGGCTCCCGTGGCCAATCGCTTCGCCGAGGGCCTCCGCCAGAAAGACGTGCACATCCGGGCGAGTGGCGGCCTGCTGAACAACTCCGCGACCTTCTTCCCGGCGGACCCGGTCCTGCAGGCCATGCAGGCGGCCGTGGACATCGTGGACAACCGCGATCCCGGCCATACGCGCTCCGTGCTCAGCACCGAGCGCCAGAAGCTGAGCACCGATGGGCTCGAACTGGCCAACTATGACTTCTTCCCCACGCGCCTCGGCGCCCGGGAGCGCACCGCGGATACGGAACTCTTCCCCCTCGGCGTGCTTGAAGACCACCTGCGCAATACCCTGGAGCTGAACCGCAAGCTCGAAGTGAAAGACGACTGGTGGACTTTTGAAGCCGCCGTCACCGGCGAGAATGGCCGTCCCGAAGTTCGCGAAATCAGCTACACCGCCGCGGGCAGCGAAGCCATCCGGATCAACGAACTCATGGTGCGCCCCGTGCGCCGCATCGAGGCCGAGGCCGTGCCGGTTCCCACCGCCGTCCTCGATCCGAGCGATCCCATGACCGCAATCGCACCGGCATTACTGCCGAACTTCGATCCCAGCCCCGACTTCGGGTTCCCGGCGGCCCCGTCGATTCTTCCCGAGTTCGCCGTGGCGCGCCTGACTACTCCCCTGCTCAACGGATGGAACGTGTTTAACGGCGGTGTTCTGGGTGAGGCATCCTACCTTGGGATTTCTATGGACAACACCGTTCCAGCAACGCTCGTCGACGCGGCGGATATTCTGGAATTCGTGATTGCGCCCACCGATGGTCTGCCTCCCGGTCGCTACTACCTGACAATCAACACGACGACCAATACGGGCGCGACCACGGTGGTGCCCATCAATCAGTTGATTCCTGCACTCGCCGCATTCAATGAGCCGCTCTTGCAGAGCGCGGTAAAGTATCGCAGCAAGACTTCAGGTCTTCAGGATGGCAACTCAATCGTTCAAGATATCGTCCTGGGTGCCGCCGATGGCTTCCAGAATATCGACGATGCTCAGATCGGGGGTCAGATTCCCGGTGCGCCAGCGGGGTGGACCTTTGTTGATGGAACCCGAGGGGGGTTTGCTTCCCTTGCGAACTACCACTTCGACGGGTACGTGGAAGGACTATTCAACAACCAAGCCACGAGCGGCTCGGAGACCTTCACGATCACCGTACCCGAAGCGGCCTCGGATTTCGAACTCCACATCGCATTTCGAGTCAATCCCAACTTTGTAACGGCACTCGCCAACCCGCTGAATCCGCCCCTGACTTATACCGTGGCGATCAACTCCCTGGATTTCAGCCAGGAACCCGATCACGAATGGGTGGAGTTGGTCAACGTGTCCGACGATATCGTGGACATCGGTGGCTGGCAGTTGGAAGTGGGTATCCCTGATCGGCCTTCCGTGCCTTCGGATCCCTTCAAGAGTATCTGGACCATCCCGGCCAATACCGAGATCGCGCCCCGGGGCATGGTGCTCCTGGCCTTCAATAAGTTCGATAGTTTCAAGGGTGCCGTTCCTGCGGACCACAGGATTGCCGATAACGGCATGGGCCTGGCCGATGGCGACTCGCCGAATCCCCTGGTCACGGCGGGTTTCCTCTCGGATGCCCTTACCGTGCCGCCGATAGGAGACAACAGCCTCGCCTCAATCTTCCCGACTCTTCAGGACGTGACCGGCAGCGTATTCCGCCGGAAGGTCAATCCGGCCACCAACGCCCTCACCGACTATGTGGACAACGACGGCGATGGTCGTACTTCCTTGAATGCGCCCACGGACACGGACAACCTCGCGAATGAGGGGACCCTTGCGAGTAGCAAAGCCCTCGGCAGCTTCTTCTCCAATTCCAGCGGCAACTTGCCTTGGGATCGTATCATCCAGTTGGAGTCGGTCCAGATCGGCACCGCCAATCCCTTTACGGCTACACCTACGCCGATCCGCTTGGACGAGGTCGATACTTTGGACGATGTCTCCGCCTTTGTGTTGAAAGGCGGCGTGTTGCCAAACTACCCCGAGCGCGATGGCTTCGACAACGACGGTGACGGCGGCTATGTGCTCTTTGAGCAGATCGACGAGCGGACGCAGAATGGCGCCCTGCCCGGCTACGTTGTCGGCACGGCGGGTGCGGATGGCTTCCCGGACTGGATCGACGCCAGCCGGGTTCCGGGTGTGCCCGCGCAGTACATTCCCGGCACGCTGGATATGGACATGGTCGACAACGACTTCGACGGCTTTGTGGACGAGCGCCCCTATCAAGCGGACTTCTTCGGCATTGGCGTGGACAGCGTGTTCTATCGCGCGAGCCTGAGCGAGGGCGTGGACGAAGGCCGGAATCTGGTCAACAATGTGCTCGCGGTGCGGCGCTTCGGCGCGGGGAGCTTTGAGGCCGGTATCATGCCGTTTTCGCTCTTCCCGGATCGGCTGGACTGGAACACGGCTTATTCCACGGGCGTTCCCAATGCACCCTTCACGGTGGATTCTATCGTGCCCAGTGGTCTTGGACTTCAGCACGGCATCAACGCGGGCTACAACATCTACGGCGACAACACCGTGATTCCCACCGCCATTCCGACGTCCTACCAGGGGTCGGACCTGGATCCCCAGGACTGGAAAGCCTTCTCCGAGCGCCGTTGGTATCCGGGCGACAACGTCATCGTTACGCTGTATGAAAAGTCGCAGCTTGAACGCCAGGTCGTGGACCGGGTGACCTATCGCGAAGCGGATGTGACCAACCGCACCATCGACGACGTGGTGGCGGTGCCCTATGTGTCGGTGGATCTTGACGGAAGCGGCACGCCGGGCGATGTGCTCATCGAGCAGCCCGGTCTAAACGCAAGATACCGCACGTTCTGGCTTCCGAACCAGATGGGTCTTGATTTCTATCGCAGCCTGGAGCGGAAGGATCCGCTGTACAACGGTGATCGCTTCGGCACGGAAAATCGTTGGCAGGCGACGGACGGCAATTACGATGACTGGGCCGACAGCCTGAGTTACTTCGAAGCGGAACTCGGCAGTGTGAATCCGGGCTTGACGGGCACAGATACTCTAGTTATCTCAGCTAATCCCGCTGATGTGCAGGACATTCGCCCGCGCTTTGTGGGGACGCACCCGGCCTTTACCAACGTGGATGTGGCCACGGTGGCGCGCAATCTCCAGCTTTACGGCCATGCCATGAGCGGTTCGCCCCTGCGTATGAACGCGGCGATGCGGCGCGGCCACAACCCGCGGGATCTGGAGCTGATCGCGGCGGCGGCGACGGATACGCGCCAGTTCCCGAGCCGTCCCGGCTTCCAGGGCCCCTTCGACTATTTCCGCACCCACGAGGACGGCGCATTCAACGGGGCCAATCCGCTTAAGAACGCCCTGCGCCTGCCGGGCGACACCACGGCCAACACCAAGTCGCTGCCGGATCAGCGCTGGAACCATTCCCGCACCTTTGTGGCGAATCGGGCCTTCCAGAGTCCGGCGGACCTGATGCGGGTGCCTCACCAGATGTACCTGCACGACGCGGTTGATACCCCTGCCAACCCAAACCCGTTAACCAATATACACGGGTATCTTCATGACATGACCATGCTGAATTATAATCTGCAGGGTGACAGTGGTCCGGGCGACGGCATTTCCGTCACGCAGGATATTGCCCTGCGGGGCGCCACGCTGGGCCAGGACCTGGTGGACGACACCTACTCGCAGGATCTGCTCACGGCGGCCATGAACAGTATGGCGGTGGACAGCACGGTGTTGACCATGGGCCAGGCGGAGCTTCGCCCGATCCGGCCGGAAGCGGTTACGCTGGCCGAAGTGGATTGGGTGCCCACCATCGCCGGTGGCGGACCCGACACCTGGCTCGCGCCGGCGGCCTGGACTCCGGTCTTCCTCTTTGGACTGGGTTCGGATACGGCCGCACCGTCGAACCCGGATCACTTCTCGAACTATCCGAGCTATGTGAACGGAGCGAACGCGGGGGTAAGCTTCCCGCTGTATTACCTCTTTGATTCCGATTATATCACCGACCCCGCGAACTTTGCGGGCAACAACGTCTACGACAACAACAATCTCGACAGCCGCTGGCCGCTGGAGAAGCGCACGGCCATGTTCGTGAGCGAGAAGCGCGACGGCTTTGCGCCGCCCGAAGCCCTCTTCACGTGGGACGGGGCCGACGGCCTGGAAAACGGCGAGTATGTGCTGTACATCGGCACCTTCCTGCCCCAGATGCGGGAGCGCATCGAAGAAGCGGCCCGTGCCTCGGCCCAGGTGCGGGATCTTCCCGCGCAGGGTATTGAGGCCAAGAACACAACGAGTTTCATCAATAACAATACGCCTGTGAACTACGTCTTGTCCGATGGCAGCGTCGTGCCGGTGAACGCGGTGACCAACAACCTCCTGATCAAGGATCCCACGAATCCCCGCAAGGACCCGAATGGCCGCCTTTATGATCCGGTCTACGCCATCGACGTCATCACCGATCCGACCGAGGCCCGTGGTATCGCGCCCCAGTTGGCCACGGTTGCCGATCCCTCCGCGAAGCCGGCCGGTCTGATTCATCCCGACGACTGGAATCCCACGGTGCAGTACCGCGCGGGCGCCGATGGCTACATCCCCTATGGCAACAACACCTCGGGCGGCTGGCAGCCTCAGATCGTGCGGGTGACGGATAACTTCCTGGCGATTCGCGTGCGCAACGTGGGCCTGCCGGGCGATGTGGGTGTGTTGACCCATGTGGTGCTGTCGCCCCGCAAGCGGACGGCGGGCCGGGTGAACATCAATACGGTCCAGCAGCGCGTTTCGGTGCAGGGCGCGAACCACGATTACTTCAGCACGCTCCTGGGCCTGCCCGGCGTGGTGAACGTGGCCCAGACCGTGTATCCGACCAACGTCGCCGGGACGACCGGCGCGCTGGGCGCTCCCATTCCCGTGGACGATCCGGTGGGTCTCATGCGCTACAGCGGGCCGCTGCCGGTGGATGGAAGCTGGACGGCGCCCGACGGCGCGGCCGGGTTCTACGCGGGCGGGCCGACGCCGCCCACGCGCAACCGCTTCACCGGCGACGTGCTGAATCCGGACTCCGACCTGCTGGTGCCGAACACGGGCCTGCCTTCCATGGCCGCGCACCAGTTGGGCGCGTTCCGCCTGAGCGCCATGATAGCGGGCGGCCGGACCGAGCATGCGGATGGCCGCTACTATGAGAGCGTGGGCGATCTGACCAAGGATTCCAACGCCTTCGACTACAACTATACGCTGAGCCGGATGGATGTTCCGGATCTTACCGGTACGGGGACGGATGGTGTTGAAGACTGGGCGGTTTATCCGCTGTCGAACGATGCCGTTCCGGCGCGCCGCTTCGATGAGATCCAGGCGCGCCTGCGCGCCATGGGCA
Organism: Candidatus Hydrogenedentota bacterium; assembly: GCA_016791475.1. Lineage (NCBI taxonomy): Bacteria > Pseudomonadati > Candidatus Hydrogenedentota > Candidatus Hydrogenedentota bacterium. The sequence continues at coordinate 27,518 of JAEUWI010000005.1, read as the reverse complement.
ACCTGATTACGGTGCGCTCCGACGTGTTTGAAATTATCATGACGGTGGAAGCCGGTTACGGTATCGACCAGAACAAAGACGGTTTTATCAACTACCGTGATCGCAACGAATTCGTGACCACGGCGGCGACGAAGGCCACGGCGACCTATGAGCGTCGGGCGCCCTCGGACCAGTCGGACAGTGGTGAGTAATTGGGCTTGCGGCGCCCCGGCGACACCGGGCGCCGCGGTCCCGTCTGTGCCGTTGTAAACTGAATACCCCGGAAGTGATTTGAGGCGCCGGAATCGGCCCCAAAGGAGATAGCAGTATGTGGTATAGCAAGCGATTCAATCGGGCGGTGGCCCTGCTCCTGGCCGTGCCCGGCGCCGTCTTGATCGTAGATCCGGCCCGCGCGGCGACCCTGGATGTGTGCGCGACCTGTACCCACACCACGCTGGACTCCGCATTCACGGCCGCGACCTCGGGCGACACGATTGTGCTGGATGGTCCCACGCTGTTGACCGATCCGCCGGCGACCTACACGCTGGCGACGGATCTGGTGATCAACGCCGCGAAGAACAACATCACCATCCGTGGCAAGCAGGCCTCCCGACCGGACAAGATCGAGATCGTGGGCACCGGCGGCGGCCCCGTCATCACGGTGGAAGACGACCGCTCCTTTGAGATTCTGGGGGTGACGATCAAGGGCGGCACCACGGGCATTCTGGCGATGCCCGACAGCACCGTGGAAATCCGCCGCTGCATGTTTGACGGCATCACCGGCATCAGTTTGAATTGCCTCGACCCGACCAACGTCTATATTGCCGGATCGGTCATTACCGGCAGCGGCGGCGACGCCATTCGAATCGATCAAGGCGGCAAGTTGAACGTGCTCCAGTGCACGCTGCTGACAAATACCGGGCTGGGGGTAAACGCCCTGGACGGCGAGGCCCACATTGTGGCGACCTTGATCCACGACAGCGGCGCGGGTATCGACGGCACCCCGGCCACCCTGGAAGTGCTGGGCAACTGGGTGACCGATGCCGGGGGTAATCCGGTGGCCATGCCGACCGGCGTCACCGACGCCAATGCGGTCATTGATGTTCTGGTTCCCGCCACGGTGTTTGAAACCGTGATCGAGCCCTTTCCCGGTAAACTGGCCAGCGCGGCCCAGGAGCGCCAGAGCGGCGTGGACACGGGCGAACTGGAGACCGACCCTTTCAGCATGCCCTTCACGGGCCTCGATTTTGACACCGAGACCCGGGCGACCGGCAACCTCGTGGTGGGCGCGGATGACGCGGACGGTTCGGGCGGTTCGTCGGACTGGACCGAGTGCTTTGTGATCCAGGGCGGCTTCGCACGGGCCTATGTGGGCGAGGGGGTCATCACCATCGAGATCAACGCGCGCCGACTGGATCTGAGCGATGCGGAATTGTACATCAAGCACGAAGACGTGGTGGATATTCGCACCGCCGCCAATATTATTGGTCCCCTTCCGATTATCACCGAGAGCCTCGTCGACACGAGCTTTGGCACGGCGGACTACACCATCGATGAGGATGTGCTGGAGACGCTCTATCCCGCGCCGGGCTTCAATATTCAGAAGGATTACATCATCTACCTGAACACCGACGATACCCAGAGTATCGCGGCGACCAACGACCTGCACGGCGACACCGAGGGCAACTTCAGCGCGGTCGGCCAGGCGGTCTACGGTCGCGTGTTCGGTCTGGACACGATCCCGCCGGTGGTGACGACGAATCTCACCCTGCTCGCGGATCAGTATGCGACGGCGGCCACCCTGCTGGACGACCCCATCGACGGAGGGGCTCCCTGGAGCGGTGCGGCCAGCGCGCTCCTGGGCAATGCGGGCGCCAACGCCGGTTACCTCAATGGGAACACGGGCGAGCCGTCCGTTTTCCTCGATGGCAATCTGCCCGTCATTCCGCCATACCTCAAGGCCAATGTGGGCCTCGCCCTCACCTTTACCGACGTGGGAGCGGGCTTCGCGGTGAACGGCCTGCCCAATGGCCGCGTTGAGAATACGCCGGGCGGCAAGCAGGCTGCCCTGTTCAGAGACTATACGGTGCGCCCCGGCTTCGCCTGGTGGGACAGCGCCGACGAGTCCACGCCGGAGCTGATCGCGAACGCCTCCGAACTGACGGTGACCTACACGAATTCGGGCGGCAACACCCTGCAGACCGTGTGGAACTTTACGAATCTGGCCCACGACGGCGTCAACCAGTGGCACGCCATCGCCAATATCCGTGTCATGGATCTGGCGGGCAACGAGGCCACCCTCGACCCGTCCTTCCAGAATTTCATACCCATGCGCCCCTACCACTTCTGGTGGTTCCCCGATGCCCGGGGCGAGTTGCGCAGCGGACCCCACGAGGTGCCGTCGACCAATCCGGTCTTCAGTTGGGGGCTCTTCCGCGGCCAGGGCGGCGAAGATCCTCAGGATCCCTTCCCCTGCGTTCCGTCGGTGCGCTGGCGCCTGTGGGGAGCGGATTTCCCCGGTGTCGCCGCCACGTCGTGGACCGACCTCACGGCGGGCACCTGGAGCAACTGGATGGATGCGAATACCCGTGTGATCGGGCTGGACACCATCTTCACCGGAACCACGCGGCTCCGGGATCTGATGACGGGTCCGGTGGGCTCCGAGTATCTGATTGCCGTGCAGGGCTATGACGAAGCGGGTAACCTGCAGAGTATCCCCGTGCTGGGCAACCTGACCACCTCCAATGATCTGACGGCGCTCAATGTAAATTTCCGCCGCTGGACGGATCCGGGGGTCAGCATGGCCGCCGCGCTGGATACGAAGGTGCAGGCGAACTTCTGGTACAACAACCCGACCCTGGCCGCGCTTCGCGCCGTGGACGCGGGCGAGAAGAGCTTTGGCGCGGCGTCCCGCGTGGCGCTGCCGCTCTGTCCCGCGCGCGTGGAGGCGGGCTTCAATATCACGATGGAGATACCGGACAGCGTATCGCCCGCGAGTGCGCGCGTGTCCTACGAGCTCTTTGAAGACGGCGCCGTGGCGGCCGTCGGCCTGATCGATCCTTCGAGCGCGCCGGGAGGCTACACCTTCGTCGTGCCTCAGGATCTCATCACCGCGCCGGGCCCATCCGCCATCATCACGGGCGGCGGCCTCGATTTCCTGAACGTTTCCACGTGCTATCCGGGCGCGCCGGATCGCCTGGGCGACGATGGTCCGCTGGGCGCGGAGCCCCCCTACCGCCAGCGCGACGTGAAGTATCAGGTGTTGTTCAGGACGGGAATTCTGCAGAACGCCACGTTGCCTCCGAACGATCCCGCCAGCTACATATTTGACACGACCCCGGCGACGGTGGAGTTTACGGTGACGGTGGATCGGGCCCTGAAAGACGAGCAGCCGAACAAGAGTTTCTCGAAGGAATAGGGGGGTGTAATTTCGAGATTTATTGTTTATAATGGGGGGCGCAGAATAGGGTTTTGGTGTGCCGCATGCTTCGTTTGGGGGGCGTGCGGCGCAGGAGCTGCCATCGTGCAGTAGACAGGACACGGTGGAATGCCGGGGCGAGTGTGGTTGAGGACAATGATGGATAGACGTCTTGACTTGTGTGCCGTGCGCGCGAGAGCGGGCTTTCTTGTCCTTCTGGTCGGCCTCGCGACACTGGCCGGCGGCTGCGGCAAGGAGATACCGCAGACGGAGGTGACGATTGACAGCGCGCCGGAGTCGGGCGCGACGGTGCTGGTGGAGGGCGGGGTGACGGCGGTGACCCCGGCGACGCTTCGGGGTTTGCCCGAGGGACAGTTGAATATTTTGCTGAAGATGGAGCGCTACCGCGATACGGAGGACGAGATCCGGGTGGAGGCGGGCGATCCGCAGAAGTTCGTGATCGAGATGGAGCCGCTGGTGGGTTATCTGACGATCGAGTCGGAACCTTCGGGCGCCGAGGTGACGCTGGACGACGCGGTAATCGGCACGACCCCGATCAGAAAGTACGCGGTGGGGATCGGCGAGCACCGGTACCGGCTGACCTATCCGAATTATTATCCCTATGAGTCGGAGGTCCTGGACGTGAAGACGGACCACGAGTACGGGGTGAACACGAAGGTGAACTTGAAGCCCCAGGAGGGGATCCTGCGGCTTTCTTCGAAGCCCACGGCGGCCACGATCTGGCTGAATGGGGCGAAGCAGCCGCTGGTGACGCCGCAGGAATACTCGCTGCCGCCGGGCAATTATATTGTGGATGTGCACACGTCGGGGTATATCATGAAAGGCACGCGGGTAACGCTGAAGCCCAATGAGCCGCAGGACGTGCTGCTGGAGATGGTGCCGGGTGACATTCCGGCGGGGATGGTGCTGGTGCCGGCGGGGCCCTTCCTCCGGGGGGCGTCGGGCCGGGCGCCGGATGAGGCCCCCCAGGCCGAGGTGGATCTGCCATCATTTTATATTGACAAATATGAGGTTACTAACGCAGAATTTAAGGAAGTGTTTCTTGAGCATGAATTCCCGGAGGGTCGGGAGAACTTTCCTGTTTCCGGCGTGACGTGGAACCAGGCGGTGGATTATGCGAAGGCGGTGGGGAAGCGACTTCCGACGGAGCAGGAGTGGGAGAAGGCGGCGCGGGGCACGGCGGGGCTGGAGTTTCCCTGGGGGAACGAGTTTGACCCGACGGTGTGCAACACGAAGGTGTCGGAGGTGGGCGGGCCGGTTGAGCGCGGCAAGTATATTGAGGGTCTTTCGCCCTATGGTTGCGTGGACATGGCCGGCAACGTGTATGAGTGGACGCAGGACTGGTATCAGGCGTACGAAGGGAATACGGACGTGACGAAGGATTACGGTCAAATATTCCGGGTGCTTCGGGGTGGATCGTATCAATCGGATCGTTTTGACGTGCGCTGTGCGAAGCGTCATTTTGACAAAATTTCAACGGTTCGCGCGGACTATGGATTTCGTTGCGCGCTTAGTGTACCGTAGGTAGTGGTTCGGGGTAAATTGTTGTCAACATAACAGGGGTCTTGACAAGTATTTAAGGGTATACTACAATAACGGACAAGGGTTTACGCCGTCATGGGAAATAGGTCTATTAACACTATTTACCCTGTTAGCGTTAACGACCGATTCAGAGCAGTGAATGTCACTTGCGGGAAGGCAGGTGTGGCTGATTCTGGGGGTATGGGAACAGGACCGATATGGCTGGTATAACTGGCGGACGACACAAGCGGTTGGTGCTTGACATTGGTGCAAGCGCAATCCGACTTGCGGAACTTGCGCAGACCAAAGCTGGACACCAACTGGTAAAGTATTACCAGCGCGAGTTTAACTCGGATCCGGCGCTGGACGAGGAAGAGCGCAAGGCCATCAAGCAGAAGGCGCTTGCCGAACTGCTGAAAGAGACGAAGGTCCGCACGCGAAAGACGATTTTCGGCGTGCCGGGCCAGTCTGTGTTCACACGAAGTCGAACGCTTCCTCCGGTACCGGAATATAAAGTCAGCCAGATAGTTCGTTACGAAATTCAGCAGCAGATTCCGTTTTCGCTGGATCAGATTGCGATGGACTATCAGATCCTGGGCCGCACGGAGGCGGGCGGGTACGATGTGATGATGGCGGCGATCAAGGTGGATGTGGTGGACAAGCTGATCGAGATCCTGACGCCATCGCGGCGGGTGATCGATGTGGCGGACGTGAACCCGCTGGCGGCCTACAACTGGCTGAAGCACACGGGTGAATTTGGCAGTTCGGGCGAATGCGTCGCCCTTATCGATATGGGCGCGGCCACGACGGATATCGTCATCGAGCGCGAGGGGCAGTTCCGCTTTACGCGCCCGCTGAATCTGGGGGGCAACGACGTTACCCTGGCGATCGCGTCGGCCTTCAACATGAGTTTTACCGACGCGGAGCGCCTGAAGCGCCAGCGCGGTTTTGCGCCGACGGGCGATCCGAATACGGACGGTCAGGGCGGCGAAGTCATAGGTAATGTTCTCCAGCGCATGGTCTCCGAGATCATGCGTTCTTTTGCGTACTTCCGGTCGCTGCCGGGCGGTGGCCAGGTCAATCGCGTGGTGCTTTGCGGCGGGGGTGCCTGTCTGCGCAACATCATTCCCTTCATGCAGCGCCAGCTTGGCCTTGAGGTGCGTATTGCCCAGCCGCTGGCGGGCCTGGCGGTGGCTCCGGGTGGCCAGCAGGTCAGCGAAGCGCCGGAGCAGTCCTGCGTGGCGCTGGGGATGGCGCTGCGCTGCCAGCAGACGGTGGCGCTGGAGATCAATCTGATCCCGCCGCGCGTTCTGGAAGCGGCGCGCCGCCGGGAGGCCGCCCTGTACTGGGGGCTTTCGATGGCGACCCTGGCCCTGACGATGGCGTGCATCATCCCCCAGAAGGCCAAAGAAAATACGAAGGTGCTGGAAGAAATCGGAAAAATGAAGACGATGATCCAGCGCTACGACCCGGAGCTGGTGCTGAGTATCACCGGCGCGACGGTGCCCCAGTCGGCGAAACTGAAAGATTTCAAGGCGGTTCAGACCCAGGTGTCGGGGCTGGAAACGCAGGTAAAGGCCCTCGAAGACGAGCGGAACTTCCGCAATTTCTGGCTTGAGGAGATGTCGCTGGTCAACGATTCCCGCCCTGAAAAATTCAAGGTGTGGTTCAGCGCCATCGAGACGACCACCATCACGGACGCGGCTACGGCGACAGCGGCGGGGCCGATGCGCGGCGGCGGCGGCATGGAACGGCCGGGTGGTGGCTTTGGCCGTCTTTCCGGCGGCATCAATCCGCTGGCGGGCGCGGGTACGCCGGGCGCGGAGAACGAGCCGACCCTGGCCCAGCCCAAGGTATTCAGTTCCGGATTTCCGGGCGTGAGCCTTCAGAACCCCACGGGATTGGCCGCGGGCGGCGGCGGTTTTGCGAGTGCGGACGAGGAAGAAGATGATGATCGTGCCGGTCGCCGTGGAGGTCGAAGCGGAATGGGCGGGGGGGCAGGGGCCAGTCTCCAGGAATTTACGCGGCCCAACGGTCTCCGTGTTCTTGGCTTTGCGGAGTCCAGCGAAGCGATACAGGAATTCGTGGAGAACCTGAAGGCGGCGGAGCGCACCCAAGCGAACAAAGATACGCTGAAGGTGAAGGCGGTTCACTTCAGCGAAGCCAGCGTGCTCAAGCTGCCGCAGGAAATACTCTATCAAGCGTGGACGACGGCGAATCAGGCGAGTCGGCCTTCGGGCGCGGTTGGTCCCGTCACGGGCCCTGCTGTCTACTCGTTCGAGGTAAACATCGAGTTTGAAGGCCTCTATTACAAGGCTACCCCCCAAGTGTCAGTTACGGCTTCCAACGCTGGTCTGGGGCGCACGGGTGCCGCCGGGACGAATTTTGCCAGGCCGAGTGCTCCTGCCACCGGGGGCGAAGGACTCGACGCGGCTCCATCGGGGCAGCCAAGGCTGACTAGGAGCGAGCGACGCCGTCAGAGGGAAGAAGAATGAACCGAGATCGAATTTTATATGTCCTCGTTCTGGTGTCGATGGTAGCAGTGTGTTTTTGTGTTTACCAGTTCTATTTCAAGGCAAAACTAACAAAATATGCTCAAGACAAGGCGCTGCTCGAATCGTTGAGCGCGGCCTACAAGGGCTTGAACAGCACGTTTAAGGACGAGGATCCCGATACGGTTATCGCACAGCATAGCGCGGTTGTCGAGTCTTGGAAGGACGCGATTTCCGTGCGTCTTCCGTACTTCAATGACTCCGATTGGCGAGAATATGAGAAGCCCCCGGAAGATGTGTTTATACTCCAATTCTGGTATGGTGAGCAGACGGCGAGGATGACAAAGGAGTTGTGGGAGAAGGCACAAAAGAAATACGGCGTGCAGGTATATCAGCGCATCCCTATGGAGATCCAGACGATGCTTGGGGTGCACTACGCGGAAGAGTGGCAGGGCTACGACATCACCCCCAAGTTGGTTACAGACCAATTGGAGCGCCTGAAGTACGGTATTTCAATCTTCGAGATGCTTATGGACAACAACGCTCAATATATCTCGCGTGTCGCGCTCTATGACCCAAAGCCTGCGGGATTTATAGGAAATACTGTGGAGTATACGCGTGCCGGTCTTGCATTCTCTATGGAGATGGAAGACCTTGTAAAGTTCTTGGAGAAACTCCGTACCTCCGACAAATTCTTCAGCGTGGAGGGGTTAAGAGTGACTCATCCTCGGATTCTGATGAAATATGAGCCTATGATGGAAGTGGAATTATTCCTTCTTCGCGCCCATCCAATAACGGACGCGACCGGTACGGTCGGTGGAGGAGGGGCCGTGTCTATGGTGCCTCCAGTCACGCCGGGGGCGAATAACGTTGCGGGCCTTTTGGCTCCGACTGCCCGTAGGAATTCCATGGCCATAGGAGACGACGAAGCGCCTACGCCGCAACCAGAACCGTCGGGAGTCGCCAAGTTCTGGAAATGGTTCAAGCGGACCGTTCTGTTCACCAACTAATTTGCTAGATAGCGCGGTGCGCAGGAAGCGGGACTGGAAGGGACTTATGGATAAACTGCTGAAAGCAACTAAAGGAATTTGGCGCTTCAAAGAGCGTGTGGTTCTGGTGGCGCTTCTGGCCTATTTGGGGTTCCGCGTGTATGAGTTGTTTGGCTCAGAGGATTTCGATGACGCCGTCACGGTACTCAGCGGGAAGCCGGATCCGCCCGCGCCGCCGCCCAACCGGCCCCCGCTGGACGCGCCCGGTCAATATGCCGGGCTCTACCGGAGCAATGCCTTTACCTATTTCTCCGATGCGCCGACCGAGGGAGGTACGGGCCTGACGGGAAAAGAAGCCGGCATCGAATTGCTGGATCTGAAGGAAGTTCAGGGCAAGTGGCGCGCCCAGTTGAAAACGGGCGTAGCCAAGAAGTGGTACGACGAGGGTGAAGAGTTCGAAGAGTTTAAAGTAGAGTCAATCAACCCCGATGAGAAGTCGGTGGTTGTGTATGCGGAACGTTTTGCGAAAACGGTTACCCTCAGGTTACCCTAAGAGCTGGCGTAGGCGCGGATTGCGGCTATGGTGCACATTTCGGGATAGTGCTGAGAACAAGCGGAAGGAAGACAAGGTAATGAAAAACGGCTACAAGCGCGCCAAAGTCTGGGGTTGGTTGGTGGCTCCCATGGCGCTCATCCTCCCCGTGATGGCGCACGGCGACCAGCGCGGCCACGCAGCAACAGAAGAGGGATCGCAACCAGAGATCGTGCTTGCCCAGGCCGCGGCGCTAACGCCTGCGGAAGAGGCATTCCGACGTGGCGTGGAGCATTACAAGGGCGAGCGCTACCGCGATGCCCAGACCGAGTTCAACCGCGCACTCGCGTTGAGCCCGGACTACGCGGAGGCGAAGGAGTACCTGAAGCAATGCACCAGCAAGATCTCGATGGAGGCTGCGGGTCAGAATCCGGGTGCGACGCCCGTCTTCGAGACGTTTGACCCCGAGACCATAACCAACGGCGAAGCGCCCGGCCTTTCCCCCGAGGAGATCAAGCGTCTCCGCGTGGAAGAGCACCTGAAGTATGCCAAGCTCTACCTCGAGCAGCATCTCTACGGCCAGGCGGTCGAGATCTACAGCCACGTGCTGCAGTTGGATCCCGACAACAAGGAAGCCAAGGAGGGCCTGCATACGGCATCGCTGGGCCAGAGCGGCGAGTCCATGATGGACGACGAGCGTAAGGTGGAGACAGACAAGGATCGTATCCGCCAGTATGTAGAGAAGTCGAAGCAGCTTCCGGAGGGCGCGGATCCCAAGGGTATCAAGCAATACGTCTTCCGTGTCCCCGAAATCGAAGAAGATTTCGAGGAAGAAAAAGAAGTGACCCAGATCGAGCGCACCCTTGCGTCTCCGGTCAATATCGAATTTGAAGACATTCACATCAAAGATGTCATGGAATTCATTCAGGACAGCTTTGAGCTCAACGTTGTGATCGACAAGCGCGCGGTTGAACCGGAGCGCGAAGAGGTCGCCGCTACGGCTCTGGCGCCCGGCCAGCCTGGTTTTGGCGCACCCGGCGCCTTCCAGCCCGCTCCCGGAGCATTCAATGCTCCGCCTCGCGCCGGTGGTAGTGGTGCATCCCGCCGTGATCGTGACGAGGATGAGCCTACAGGCTTCGGCGGGAGTTTCGGTGGTGGGCAGTTCGGTACCACAGGACAATTCGTCGGACAGGATGGTCAGCCCCTCAGTAATCTTGACGAATACTATGGCCCGAAGAGCGATGGTATGATTCCGTACATCAACCTGAAGGACACGCCTCTGGGCGAGGCCCTGAAGGCGCTCCTTCGCCCGCTCGGCCTGTCCTATTCGATTGAACCTGGTTTCCTCTTCGTCAGCAAGCCGGAAATCATTCAGCGCGAATCGTTCGAAGATCTGGATACGCGCTACTACGAGCTGCGTAACGCCGGCGCGGAAACCCTCTTCAAGCTGGTGCTTCGCAATCAGTTCTCTGTATCCCCCCTGGGTAACAGTTCGGGCGGCGGCGGCTTCGGCGGTCAGGGGGGTGGTTTCGGCGGCCAGGGTGGCGGCTTCGGTGGTGGTGGTCAGGGTGGTTTCGGCGGCGGTGGCTTCGGTGGTTCCGGCGGCGGCTTTGGCGGTTCCGGCGGCGGCTTTGGCGGTGGCGGCTTCGGCGGTTCCGGCGGTGGCTTCGGCGGTGGCGGCTTCGGCGGCTCCGGCGGCGGCTTTGGCGGCGGCGGCTTCGGCGGCTCCGGCGGCGGATTTGGCGGCGGCGGCGGCTTCGGCGGCCAGGGCGGCGGTTTCGGTGGTCAGGGTGGTGGCTTTGGTGGTGGTGGACAGGGTGGTGGCTTCGGCGGTGGTGGCGGCCAGGGCGGTGGCGGCGACGTGACCGCGACGAGCAACATTTCCGATCTGTTTTCCACCTTCCCGGATGAAGCGGTCGGCGAAACGCCGGCAACCAACTTCATAGTTGGTCTAGACGGTGCCGGTACGGGCACGGGAGGACAAGCCAGCGGTGGAACTGCCGGGCTCGGCGGAGGGCGGAATGGTGCCGCCCGCGCTGGACAGACCGACGACCAGGGTGCGGGCCTCGGTGGAACGGGTGCCAGCTCGATCGGCGGCGACGCCCCGATCCTGACGCTCCTCCAGCGCCTTATCCCCGACGTGTACGCGCCCTCGTCTGAAGAGCGTCTGTCGGACATGATCTACAATCCCGCGAACAACATGCTGATCGTGCGCAATACACCGACCAATCTGGAAGCCTTTGAAGAGCAGCTTGCCCAGTTGGACGTGACGCCCAAGCAGGTGAGCATCGAGGCCAAGTTCCTCACGATCCGCGTTTCCGATTTGGACAAGGTTGGTTTCAAGTGGGACATCAACACCGAAAGCAACAGTGGCGCGCGTCTGCCCACGGGTCTGGAAGAAGAGACCTATGAGTATGACATCAACGGCGACAACGTGCTGGAGGAGATCGGCTTCGACGAGCGGCCCGACGGCTCCAACGCCTTCAGCAATACCCTCCGCGAGACGGTGGTGGGCGCGGCGGTGAACCCCGGTCCGGCGTCGACGACCTTCAATCTGGTGTCCTCGATTCTGGACAACGGCAGTGGCGACGAATTGTCGGTGACCTTCGACTACTTGAACAGCCTTGAGGAGTCGGAACTGTTGAGCGCGCCGCGCGTGACCACGATGAACCGCAAGCCCGCGGCCATCGTGGACTACACGACGGAGTACTTCCTGGTGTTCGTGGACACCCAGGTTATTCCGGGTTCGAATGGCGACAACGGCGTCACCCAGCCCATCGTGGCGACCCGCCCCCTTGCGCTTCCGTTCAATTTCGGTATTGCGCTCTCGGTCACGCCGCAGATTCGCGACAACGACCAGGTGCGCCTGTGGCTGAACCCCGAAGTGCGCACCCGAATCGGCGAGAAGACCTTCACGACGACCACGGTGAGCGGCGACATCGAGCTCGACCAGACCCTGACCTACCCGACGACCTCGTGGCAGGCGGTGTGGACGAACGTGATCGTGCACGACGGCGATACGCTGGTGCTCGGCGGCCTGGTGCAGGACAAGTCCATCAAGGGCGAGCAGAAACTGCCCTACGTGGCTGACCTGCCCATCCTGGGTTACTTCTTCCGCGGAAAGTCGAAGGAAGTCTCCCAGTCCAGTCTGCTGATCTTTGTGACGCCGGATATCATCGATTCGACGGGCGCGCGCTTCTTCGACGTTGCATCGGCTGAATAAAAGCACCTGACCCTGCAAAGGACCCTCGCGGGCGGCCAATTTCGATTGGACCGCCCGCGTTTTCTCTTATGCGAATGCTCCTTTACAATCTCGCCCTTTTGATCGCCGCCCCCCCCGCGCGCTGGTGGCTGCGGCGGCACCACCGCTACCACGAGCTGGTGGCGCGCTTCGCGCCACCGTTGCCCGAGTTCAAGGTGCGGCCCATCTGGATTCAGGCGTGCAGCGTGGGCGAAGTGAACACGGTGCTTCCGCTCCTGGAAGGCCTCCGGGCGGCTTTTCCCGGCGTTCCCATCGTGCTGACCTCATCCACCGTTTCCGGATACGCCCGCGCACAGAAAGAGACCGGCGTCGAAAACGTTGCGTGGTTTCCCTTTGACACCCGCCGCGCGACTCGCTCCTTCGTGCGGCGCCTGGAACCCAGGATCCTGATTCTCGCGGAAACGGAGCTGTGGCCTAATATAATAGGGGCCTGCCGACGTGGCGGGGTTCCCGTCGTTCTCGTAAACGGCCGCCTGAGCGACCGCCACGCCCGCCGCTATCGCCGGTTGGGTGGGTGGTATCGTCCCCTCGTTCGTGGCCTCAGTGCGGCGGGAATGCAGTCGGAGCGCTATGCGGCGCGCCTGGAGTCGCTGGGTCTTCCTCGGGAGCGGCAGCGCATCACGGGAAACCTGAAGTTTGACGCGGCCCGCGATCACGTGGGGGGACGTGACCGGCAGCGTATTCGGATAGAGAACGGCTTTCGCCAGCAGGGACCAGTCTTGTTCTTCGCCAGTACCCGCCCGGGCGACGAGGCCCTGGCTTCGGCGTGCTGGGCGACGCTGCGCGAGGAGTTCCCCGAGCTGCGCCTGGTGGTTGCGCCGCGTCATGTGGAACGGGCGGAAGAGATCCAGGGGCTGTTCAGCGAAGCGGTCCTGCGGCGTTCGGGGGTGCTTGCGGGCCGTCCCCCGCGCGGGGAACGCGTATTTCTTCTCGACACCCTGGGCGAGATGCCAAGCTTCCTTTCACTGGCCACGGTGGCGGTGGTCGGGGGCAGCTTTTTTCCGGGAGTCAACGGCCACAATCCGCTGGAGCCGGCGGCGCTCGGCATCCCCACGGTGTTCGGGCCTTACATGAGCAACTTCGAGGATCCGGCGGCGGTGCTGCTGGAGCGGGGTGGTGCACAGGCGGTGGCCTGTCCGGAGGATCTGTATCTCTCACTCAGCAAGCTGCTTGGGGACACGGCCGAGCAGCGGCAGATGGGCACGCGCGCGCGTAAGACCGTGCTTGACCATCAAGGTGCGACCCAGGCAAACATCGCGCTGATAGCGGACGTGTTGTCGGGCGCGTTTCCACCGGGCGAGTCCCGGTGAGCCCGGCGCCGAACTCGCCCGGGCGACCTCGGGCCGTGTTTCGGCCGGACGACTGGCTGGCCAGGCTGGATGACCGCATGTCCCGGGGCGGGAGTCCACGGCGAGACGGGTGGCGCGCGGCGGCCCCGTTAATCGGGCCGGCCGGGCTCATCATCGGCATGTTTGGCTTCGCTCCGGTCGCGGCGTGCCTTTATCTCAGTTTGTTCGACGGGCGCTACGTCCGGGGCGAATTCAGCGGCCTGGCGAACTACCGCGAAGCACTCCTGTCTCCCGATTTCTGGAACAGCGTCCGGGTGACGCTTTACTACCTGGCCGGCACGATTCCCCCGACGATTCTGCTGGGCTATGTCATCGCCCGACTTCTGCTCGATGTTACCCGTGGCCGGGCGCTCTTCAAGACACTCTACTTTTTACCCTACATAACCTCGGCTTATGCGGCGGCGCTGGTGTGGGGGGCCATGCTGAATCCACAGACGGGTCTGGCGAATCGCGTGCTGGCGTGGCTTGGCGTTCCGGCGCAACAATGGTTGCTGGAACCCCGCGGGATACTTCACCTCGTGAGCGGGGGCGTGATTTCGGAAGAAACGGGCCCGAGCCTCGCCTTATGCTGTGTCATGGCCTTCGACATCTGGCACGGCCTTGGATTCACGGTTGTTGTTCTACTGGCGGGCCTGTCATCGATCCCGCGCGAACTGGAGGAGGCCGCGCGGCTGGATGGCGCGGGCGCCTGGCGTGTGAGTCGCCACGTGACCCTGCCGCTGCTGAGCCCCACGCTCTACTTTCTGGTGGTCGTGGGCACAATCAAAGGGTTCCAGGCCTTCAACTCGTTCTACGCGCTGACCCAGAGCGGGGGAAACACGCTGGGGACGACGGAGAACATGGTGCTCTATCTCTTCGCCAATTTCTACGAGTTCGGGCGCTGGGGCTATGGCGCCGCCATCGCGGCGCTGCTGCTCGTCGCGATCATCGGTATCACCATGATCCAGTCGCGCGCGGCCCGGCGATGGGTGTACTACGAATGAAGCGCCTCGCCGGACCAATCCTGCTGGGCCTCGGCGGCATGGTAATGGCCTATCCCTTTCTGTGGATGAGCGCCACCGCCTTCAAGACGCTGCCCGAGTCGCTCGATCCCGCCGGGCCACTCTTTCCCGCCACGTGGCAGTGGGGTAATCTGGCGCTCACCTTTCAGGCGGCGCCCTTCGGGCGCTATTTCCTGAACTCGCTGCTGGTCAGCTTCGCCGCCGGCGCGGCGGTGGCCTGCACCTCGCTCTTCGCGGGCTACGCCTTTGCCCGCCTGGAGTTTCGGGGGCGGAACGCCCTTTTCGGGCTGCTGCTGGCCACCATGATGGTGCCTTTTGAACTGACGTTCATCCCGAATTTTGTCCTGGTGACGCGCCTCGGATGGTACAACACCTACGCGGCCCTGATCGTGCCCTGGTGCGCCAGCCCCTTCGGTATCTTCCTCGTGCGCCAGGCGTTTCTCTCCGTGCCCCAGGACATCTTCGACGCCGCCCAGATGGACGGCTGCGGTCACCTCCGATTCATACGCCACGCGGGCGCCGCGCTGGTGCGTCCGGCCCTGGCGACCATCTTCCTCTTCGCCTTCCTCGGCAGCTACAATGCCCTCCTGTGGCCTATTGTGGTCACCAGCGAAACATCGATGCGGGTGGTCCAGGCGGGGTTGGCGGCTTTCGTGCTCGATTCCGGCGTACGTTTGAACCTCCTGATGTGCGCATCGCTGGTGGTCATTGCGCCGGGCGCGTTGCTGTATCTGTTTACCCAGCGTTTCTTTGATGATCAAGCCCTGCGCAGCGGGCTGAAAGGGTGAGGATGAGTATTCCAATATCCATGGCGAAAAAGAAGGGCGCCTGGCGCGGCCGACGCCGTTGTGTCTTGGCGGATTCTCCGCGTGAAGGTCGAGTCACCAACCGCTCGGTTGCGTCCGCCACGGCGAGCCTCGTGGACGACACGACGGGCACACGAATCGGCGTTGCCGAATCGCGTGGCACGACCTGGGGCCTTCCACGACATTGCGCTACCACGGAACGTCGTACGGCGCGAAATCTTCTTGCCATGCTCGTCATCGCACTTGTATCCATCGGCTGTGGCGGGTCGGGTGTCTCCGCACCGTCGGGCTTCGCGCCGGTGGACGACGCCCACGCGGTTTTCTGGGATCGTCAGACGACGGAGACGGCGACGTTGATGGCGGATATCGCGGCGCGCTACAACGGCGCCAATCCACCCCTGCCCGTGAAGATCGAGACGACCGGAAACTATGGCGAGATCTATCAGAAAACCATGGCGAGCATTCAGGCGAAGCGCCTGCCGGCCATGGCGGTGTCCTATGAAAGCATGACGGCGCAATACGCGGCCTCGGGCGCCGTGGCTTCCCTGGATTCCCACGTGGCCGACGGTGAACGGGGACTCGCCCCCGAGGAAATGGGAGATTACTTCGAGACCGTGCTTGCGAGCTGCCGCTTCGAGGAGCACGGCGGAGCGCTGCTGTCCTTCCCGCTGGCGAAGAGCGTGCTCATGCTCTATGCGAACCATCGGGTATTGCGCGAAGCCGGGATAGAAAAACCACCGTCGACCTGGGGGGACTTTCTGACGCAGTGCCGCACGATCAAGGAGAAGACGGGGAAGCCAGGAATCGCGCTTTCGGTGGACTGCTCCACCATCAGCGCCCTGATCCTGAGCATGGGCGGCGAGGTGTTGAAAGACGGCGCGCTTCAATATGATCAGCCCGCGTCCATCCAGGTTTTCGAGCTGCTCGAAACGCTTACGAAAGAGGGGCTGGCCTATCAGATTGCCGCGCGCACCTTTGACGACGAAGCGGCCTTTGCGGCAAACAAGATCGCTTTTACGCTGCGCACCAGCGCGGGCAGCGCCAACATGGCGATGGCCATGGGCGGGAAGAACGACGACTGGTCGGTCAACCCAATTCCCCAGGCGGATCCGGCGAAACCAGCCACGATCGTCTTCGGGCCGAATGTGACCCTCTTTGCCGTGGGCGACGCGCAGGAGAAGGCGGCCTGGGGCTTTGTGAAGTACTTTACTTCGCGCGAAGTCATGACGGAGTGGACGCTGGCGACGGGTTATGTGCCTTTTCGAAAGTCTCTCGCGGAGGACCCGAAAATCAAAGCGTACTTTGATGCCTGGCCCTCCAACCGGAGTGCCTACGATTGCCTTTCCTTTGCGCGGACCGAGCCCAATGTGGCCGGCTGGCAACAGATCCGCAAGCTGGTAGAGCAGGCGGAAACGTCGGTGCTCAGCGGGCTGAAGACCGGGCGCGAGGCGGCGCTGGCGTTGCAGGCGGAGGCCCAGGCGGAACTGGAGCGCTCGTGAAGTACGGGTGGGTTTTCCGCGCGGAACCCACAGATTCACCACGAAGGCCACGAAGACACAGAGAAAGAACGGGGGAAGGAAGCCTTCTGCAACCATGATCCCCCCTGCAATCCAGGCGGTACGCGCTGATCTGGCGTCCCAATTAGCTTTGCGCCTTCGCGCCTTTGCGTGCAAAATCATCAGTGGCAAAAAAAATTGACCACGGAAGGGCACGGAATTTCACGGAAGATTCTCCCTGAAATGCGGGGATTGACTTGGCCGTTGCGGCAGGGCCTTGCTCCGGCGTGCCTGCAACAAAAAACGGGAAACGGAAGTCGACTGACTATCCATTTCCCGGGTCTTGTTCGGTTATGTCACCGACGGCTACAGGTGTCCGTCGTGCTCTTCCGCGAAATCCTCGAGGGCTTCCTGGATCATCTTCTTATGATCGGTCTCGTAAAGCTCCTGATCCGCCTTCCGCCGGAACTGCTTTCGCTGTTCGTGGTCGAAGGGAAAAGCGGTGCTGCTGCGTCGGCTGGCCTGTCGGCGGTCCGGCTGCCAGTTCCCAAATTCATCTTTGTAGTACCCAGATCGGTGTTCCGTCATGCTTGGCACAGCTTTCTCTCGTCAGATAATTCCAATACCCAGTTCTCCCACACAGTATAGGTGTCTCGAGCCGCAAGGGTCAAGACACGCGGGCGGGGTCGCGTCCCGCGCGCGGAGCCTGCTACACTAACGATCTTACCTTATTTTCCCGAAACTTGAACATCGCCCGCCGTGCGCGGGCGTTGGAGTCTATTGATTCATGGCGGAGACGTCGAAATCCACCAATATCACCTGGCATGAAAGCGGCGTCTCCCCGGCGGAGCGCGAGCAACTGAAGGGGCATCAGGCCGCGCTGCTCTGGTTTACCGGGCTCTCGGGCTCGGGCAAATCGACCCTGGCCAACGCGGTTGCCCGCGCCCTGCACGATCGGGGTGTCCACACCTATGTGCTCGATGGGGACAACGTGCGCCATGGATTGAACAAGGATCTGACCTTTTCGGCCGAAGACCGCGTGGAGAATATTCGGCGCATCAGCGAGGTGGCGCGGCTGTTTGTGGACGCCGGTCTGGTGGTCATGACAGCCTTTATCTCACCGTACCGGGAGGATCGGGCCCGGGCGCGTCAGATCGTGGGGGAGCGTTTCATCGAAGTTCACGTGGATGCGGATGTGGCCACCTGCGAAGCCCGGGACCCCAAGGGGCTCTACAAGAAGGCGAGGGCGGGGGAGATTGGGGACTTTACCGGCATCTCCGCGCCCTATGAGGCGCCGGAGCAGGCGGAATTGCGGATTGACACCTCGTCGGTGCCCCTGGCGGAGTGCGTGGAGATGGTCCTGCGCCACCTGCGTGATCGGGGCATTATTCAGTAGCAGCCCGTGCGGAATTTTCCGCGCGCGAGGTGGGCGGATTGCGGGAATCGACGCGTTAACATCTATTTTCCATACAGGTATGGACATCCGGGAGATGTTAGGGTAACCTATAGTACGGAGGCGGGGCTTTCGGGTGGGGGCCTATCCGGGCTTTCCGCATGCCCCGCCTGCCTGGAAGTTCCGATGGATGTGGAACCGCGATGGTCGATGCTCATTCCTCACCATTCAAAGGGTATGTTTTTTCAGCGATCATCGTGGCTGTCGCCGTCGGGATCCGGTATTTTCTCGATCCGGTACTTGGCGACGGGCTGCTGTTTGCCCCGGTCCTTCTTGCGGTACTCGCAACGGCCTACTACTTCGGGCTGCGGCCCGCGCTGGCCGCCGTTATCGTGGGCACCCTGGCCACCTCCTTCGTGTTGCTCGAACCGCGGGGCAGTCTCCTGGTTTCGGAACCCTCCCACCTGATCGGTCTCCTGATCTATATTGGTATCGGCATTGGCGTGGCCTGTATGGCCGGTTCCATGCACGACGCCGAGACGGCCCTGCGCGAAGCGAATCGCATGCTTGAAGCCAACGTGGTGGCGCGGACGGTCGAGCTGGACCAGCGCAACCAGCAGTTGGAACGATCAGAAGACCGCCTGCGCTTTGCGCTGACCTACGGCCGGATTGGCGGATGGGAGCTGAACCTGTCCGACCTGAGCGCGTATCGCACCGCGGAACACGACCGGATCTTCGGCTACGATCCCCCCCTTACCGAATGGAACTATGAACTGTTCCTCGAACACGTGCTGCCCGAGGATCGTGCGGAAGTGGACCGGCGCTTTCAGGCGGCGCTGGCGGCGGGCACGGCCTGGGATTTTGAATGCCGCATCCGGCGGGCAGACGGGGAGACGCGGTGGATCTGGGCCTCTGGTCAACAGGAACTGGATGACGAAAAGCGGCCCATCCGGATGACCGGGATTGTGCAGGACATTTCGGAGCGAAAGCGGGGTGAAGTGGCCCTGCAGGAGCGGGAGCGGCTGTTGCGCTTCGTGACGGGTTCCGTGCGGGTTGGGCTGGTGACCGTGGGGGCAGAGTATCGATTTCTCTTCGCCAATGAGGCGTACGCCCAGATTTATGGGCTGGACCCCACCAATATGGTGGGCCGACTGGTATCGGAAGTATTGCCGTCGGAGTGGTCTCGAATTCAACCGTGGATGGATCGAAGCCTGTCGGGGGAACGGGCAGAGTACGAATTCATGCTCCCGTCGAAAACCGGCCAGCGCCCCCGGTATTACTCGGCGATCTACGAGTCACGCCAGGATCGAGCGGGCGAACCGAGTGTGCATGTGGCGGTCGTCGATATTACCGAGCGAAAGCAGGCCGAACTGGCGCTTGCGGAGCGGGAGCGGCTGTTGGCGGTGGTAACCGGTTCGGCGCGGGTTGGTCTGGTTATTGTGGGTCCGGGTTACCGCTACCTCTTTGCCAATGAGGCCTATGGGGAGATCTTCGGGCTGGCAACGAAGGATATCGTGGGGTGCCGGGTGCCGGACATACTCCCCAGCGCCTGGTCCCAGATCCAGCCCCGGCTCGATCGCGCCCTCGCGGGTGAACGAGTGACCTACGAGCTCGCGCTGCCCGGTCTCGATGGCCGCATGCTTGGCCACTACGCGGTGAACTACGAGCCGAGGATCAGCGACACGAGCGAACGCTCCGTGGTGGTGGTGGTGGTCAATATCACGGAACGCAAGCAGGCCGAACTCGCTCTGGCGGAGCGGGAGCGCATGCTTCAATTCGTTACGAGCTCGGCGGGGGTGGGGTTGGTGGTCCTGGATTCGGATTACCGCTATCTTTTTGCGAACGAGGCCTATGGTCGCATCTACGGTATCGCCGTATCGGAAATTGTGGGGCGCCGTGTCCCCGAAGTGATTCCCTATGCCTGGCCCCAGATCAAGCCCCATCTGGACCGGTCACTCGGCGGAACCCCGGGCGGCTTTGATTTGAGTCTTCCGCCGCTACCCGGCACGGATCAGCCGCGGACGCTGGCGGTGGCCTATGAACCCCGGGCACGGGATGATGGCTCGCTCACTTCGGTGGTGGTGATAACCGACGTCTCCGAGCGGAAGCAGGCCTCCGAGGCGGCGGCGCGCCTGAGCGAGCGGGTGACGCTGGCCGCGCGGGCGGCGGGACTCGGTATCTGGGACTGGGATCTAATCGGGAATCAGATTTCCTGGGACGATCAGATGTTCAGTCTGTACGGCCGGAAGCGGGGAGACTTTGGGGGGGCCTACGAGGCCTGGCTTGCGGGCGTTCACCCCGATGACAGGGAGCGCTGCAATGAGGAAAGCCAGCGGGCCCGCGACGGTCTAGCGGACTATGAAAGTGAGTTTCGGGCCATCTGGCCGGACGGAACGCTGCACTATCTGAAAGCCATCGGCGAGGTCTTTCGCGATGAGACGGGCCGTCCCGTTCGGATGCTCGGGATCAACTTTGACGTGACGGAGGCCCATCTTGCGCAGGAGGCCGTGCTGGAAAGTCAGGCGAAGCTGGAAGCGGCGATGGCGAGTATGACGGATGCCGTCTCCATATCCGACTCGGGCGGCCAGGTAGTTCATTTCAATGACGCCTTCGTCACCTTCCATCGCTTCGGCGCCCGTTCGGAATGCGCGAAACACATTTCCAATTACCAGGATATAGTCGAGGTCTTTCTGGAGAATGGAGAAACGCTGCCGCTTGATATGTGGGCGGTGCCCCGCGCGCTCCGGGGGGAGACGGCAACCAATGCCGAGTATTGTATGCGCCGGAAAGATACCGGCGAGACCTGGTATGGGAGTTACAGTTTCAGCCCCATCCTGGACAACGGGGGAGCGATTGTGGGCGCGGTGGTGGTGGGACGGGATATTACCGAGCGGAAGCCTGCGGCGCAGGAGGCGTTGGAGCGTGAGGAGCGCTTCCGGCAACTGGCGGAGAACATCCGGGAAGTATTCTGGCTGAACGATATCCGAAACGGACAGATTCTCTACGTGAGTCCCGCTTACGAGAGCATCTGGGGCCGCACCTGCGACGCGCTGTATGAATCCCCCTGGGATTGGATTGACGCCGTGCACGAGGCCGAGCGGTCCCGTGTTCTTGACGCGTTTCACGGGCAGATGGCGGGCGAGGACTATGACATTGAGTACCGCATCGTTCGGCCGGATGGCACCCTCCGCTGGATTCATGATCGCGGATTCCCCGTATTTAATGAGGCTGGGGAGATTTACCGTGTTGCGGGTGTGGCGGAGGATATTACGGAGCGCCGTCTTGCCGAGTATGCGTCCCAGCAGCAGCAAGTGCGCCTGGAGGGTATCGTTAATTCGGCGATGGACGGAATCATCACGGTGGACGAAGACCAATGCGTGATATTAATGAACGCCGCGGCGGAGCGGATGTTCGAGTGCCGTTCGGAAGAGGTTCTGGGTACGCGCGTAGAGCGGTTCATACCCGAGCGTTCCCGGGCGGCCCACAGCGGCCATGTCCGGGAGTTTGGCAAGACGGGCGTGGCGGCGAGGGCGATGGGCCGGTTTGGCCCGATCAGCGGGCTGCGAGCCAGCGGCGAGGAATTTCCCATCGAGGCTTCGATTTCGCAGATCTCGGTGGACGGGCACAAGCTGTATACGGTGACCTGTCGCGATGTGACCGAGCGGGTGCGGGCGGAGACGGACCGCAAGGCCCTTGAGTCGCAGTTGCAGCAGTCCCAGAAGATGGAAGCCTTCGGGCAGCTCGCCGGGGGCGTGGCGCATGACTTCAACAATCTGCTGACGGTCATCAACGGCTACAGCGAGTGGATGATTGGGAATCTGCCGGCCGATAGCGATGTGCGCGGCTATGCGACGGAAATTCACAAGGCGGGCGAGCGCGCTTCCGCGCTGACGCGTCAACTTCTCACGTTCAGCCGCCAGCAGGTGATCGAACCCAGGGTGCTGAACCTGAACTCGCTTGTGGAGGGCGTGGAAAAAATGCTGCGCCGACTCATCGGCGAGGATGTGCGGCTGTCGACCGCGCTTCATCCGTCCGGGGGGCTGGTGAAGGTGGATCCAGGACAGATCGAGCAAGTGCTGTTAAACCTTGCCGTGAATTCCCGGGACGCCATGCCCCAGGGCGGGCGGCTTACGATTGAAACGGGGCTTGTCGAACTCGACGCGGCCTACGCGAATACCCATGCGGAAGTTACCGCCGGTCGGTTTAACCTGCTGGCCGTGAGCGACACCGGGGCCGGCATGAGCCGCGAAGTTCGCGAGCGGATCTTCGAACCCTTTTTTACCACCAAGGGGCCGGGCCGGGGAACGGGGCTGGGACTGGCCGTGGTGCATGGGATTGTGAAACAGAACGGTGGCCACGTGCAGGTCTATAGCGAGCCGGGCAAGGGCACGACCTTCAAGATTTATCTTCCGCTGGTGGCGCCGGCGTCGGCGGAGCGGGAGGTGGGCGATTCGTCGCCCGCACAGGGGGGCGGTGAAACCATCCTGCTGGTGGAAGATGAGGACAGTCTGCGGGAAATGGCCGTGATGGCGCTTACGAGCCTCGGCTATACCGTGCTTGCGGCTTCCAGCGGGCGCGACGCGATCGAACGCATGGCGGCGGAAGACGGCCGGGTCGACTTACTGCTCACCGACGTGGTCATGCCGGAGATGAGCGGGCGCAGCCTGGCGGAGACCCTGGGCGCGCACTATCCGGACTTAAAGGTACTGTTCAGCAGCGGCTACACCGACGACGCGGTCATGCGCCATGGCGTGTTGCAGAGCGAGGTGGCCTTTTTGCAGAAGCCCTATACCCTGGAGGCGCTTGCGCGCAAGGTGCGCGAGGTGCTCCGGGGTTAGCGGATTGGGGGGTGAAGGCGTCGTTATGAGGTGTTGACAGGGGTCCAGTATTTGGCTAAAATACCAAATAAAGGAGCGTGTGCGATGGACGCAAAGATCAGGGCGAAATATGAAGCGCGGGCCCGTGTGGTCAAGGCGCTGGCACACCCGACGCGCCTGTTTATCGTAGACGAGATTGCGAAGGGGGAGCGGTGTGTTTGCGAGCTGACGGCGATGATTGGGGCGGACATTTCGACGGTATCCAAGCACTTGAGTGTGCTGAAGCAGGCCGGATTGGTGGCGGATGACAAGCGGGGCCTCATGGTGTATTACCGGTTGAAAACACCCTGTCTCTCGGGGCTTTTTGAGTGTGTGGAGGGTGTGTTGCGGTCCGGCGCGAAGGCGCGGATTGCGGGCGTGCGGTAGTTTTTTTTTTATTGCATTATTTGGCTGTTTGGCCAATAAGCGAGCGGGCCGGAAGCCCGCAATGTGTTTCTAACCCTGGAGGATTCGGGTCATGAGCACCACAAGTTCCAACCTCTTGCTTTTCGCCTGTTCGGGCGCCTCGGATGTGGGCGGTCTTACGGATCAGGCGGCCCGGCAACTGACGCGCGAGAAGGCGGCATCGATGTATTGCACGGCGGCGGTGGCGGCGGGGGTTCACACGGCCCTGGAGCGGAGTGCGGGTGCGCGCAAACTGGTGGCCATTGACGGCTGCAATCAGTGCTGTGCGCGGAAGATTCTGGAGCAGGCGGGCTTCGCCAACTGCGCCCATGTGGAGCTTGGGGCGCTGGGCCTGGTGAAAGGGGAGTCGCCGATCAATGAAGAGAATGTGGAGCGGGTCGCGCGCGCGGTGCGGAGGGAGCTTTGAATTGAGAATTATGAATTGTGAATTATGAATTACGAATAGAGACTTCAGGGACTTAAAGGACTTAAAGGACTTAAAGGACCTAAAGGACCTAAAGGACCTAAAGGACCCATGAGACCCATGAGACCCATGAGACCCATGAGACCCATGAGACCCATAAGACCCATAAGACCCATAAGACCCATAAGACCCATCGCGGGCGACCCATTACCGGGTCGCCCGCGATATTCTCTTACTTTTTCATGAGCCACGCTTCGGAGCAGATCGTACCCCAGCCACCGGAGTTGCGCCATTGCTCGATGCTCACGCGGTCGCCCCGGGCGACGTCGGGGGCGCGCTCGAAGCGGATGGTGACCTTTCCGTCTTTCGTGGCCTCGGCGGGGATGTCGAAGGTGAAGAAGTCGCTCATCTTCTGGGGGATCTCGATGTTGTCGGCGATCTTGATGTCGTCGGCGTAGATGCTTTGGGATTTCTGGTTCATGCGCATGGCGTAGCGCTCCTGGTACCAGGGGCGCACGAGGGTGAAGCGGATTTTGTAGGCCGCGCCGGGCTCGAGATCGCGGTACTCCAGCGTCACGCCCTGGTCTTCGTCTTGCGTGAAGTGCATGGAGCGCTGGCTGGGGCGGTTGGCTTCGTCGAGCATGCCATAGACGTAGGGCTGGCCGTGGTCGTAGGGGTAGCCAAAGGTGGCGTTGGGCGCGGGGTTGAAGGTGCCGAGGTTGTCGTAGTGCCCGCCGGGGCCGGGATCTTCGTAGGCGGTAATCATGCGCAGTATTTCATTTCGCGCATCGCCCGAGGCGGCCTGGGCGCGCTCCAGTTGGCGTTTCAGCCAGCCGAGTCCGATGAAGTCGTGATCGAGGGTGTAGAGGCCGTCGATGCGGACGCCGTAGAGGTCGTTGCTCTCGGTGGCCCATTGCGTGGCCTCCTCGTGGAGGACGCGCATTTCCTTCGTCTCGCCGAGGCTCGTGAACCAGGCGAGGGACTCGGCGATGGCGGCGTCGGTATTTCCCGAAGCAAGGGCGTCAGCGAGGCGGATTTCGATGCGCGACTGGAGGGCCACCTGCTGCCGCGCGTTCAGTTGCGTGTACAGGTCGAGCGCGCCCTTCTGCATGTACTCGCGCCAGAGCCAGTTGTTCTCCATCCAGACTTTGGGCATTTTCTCGCCCGCGGCCTTCACGAGGCGGTAGTACTCGCCGACGGATTCCTTTACGGGCAACGGTTCGCCGGGGATTTCCTGCATGTTGCGTTCGAGGAGGAAGAGGGCGGCGGCCATGTCCGGCGCGGCTTCGGGGCCGAACCAGTTGCGGCAGTATTCATCCACCACTTCCTCCACCGTCATGCGCGGATTCGAAAGCAGGCGCATCCACATCCACTGGTTGAAGTGGTCGTGATTGCCGCTGGAGTGGGTAATGTCGCCCACGCCGTAGGGCATGAGGTCGTTGAAGACGCGGTGATAGTAGCGGGGCCAGGCGTAGAAGGTGAGGCGGTTGTAGACCATGGTGAGGAACTGATCGGGCCGGCGCTCGTAGATGTCGTGGCTCCAGTGGGGCGGCAGGTCGCCGTTCTTGTCGGCCCGGGGATACATCTGGGCGTAGGCGTGCTGGGCGTATTTCCAGTGGGTCAGCTCGTTGTAATAGAGCAGCACCTGCTCCTCGGGAAGGCGCCGGAGGATTTCCTTGGGGTAGAGGCCGTAGGGGCCGTAGCCGGGATAGCGGAAGAGGTCCATGCGGTGGGTCTGCCGGTGGCCCGGCTGCCAGGAGGTGGCATCGGAGCCGGGGCCATAGCCCCAGGCGTAGAGCCAGGTGCGGGGCTCCTCGTTCAGGTAATCGAAGATCGCGTTGTCATCGTCATTTTGAAACTTCTGGTTGGTGAAATAGATCTTTGTGTCGGGGTGGTGCTTGTGGATGGCGTTGGCCATTTCTTCGACCGTCTTGATGAAGGCGAGGCCATAGGGCTTGCAGCGGTCGCACTCGCAGCCGCCACCATCGCCGCCCTGGAACTTGATGTAGTCATAGGCGGGCTGGCTCGCGAATTCCTGCTCGCACTTTTCGATCATCCAGGCGCGGGCTTCCGGGATGGAGAGGCACACATAGCCCGTGCGACCGATGGACTCGGAGCCTTCCCACTCGGGGTGATCGGGATGGGCGCCCGTGTTCGCGCCGAAACCGCCGAGGGTCATGCAGCCGATGGACTTGATGAAGTCGAAGTGGGGGCCGGGGGCGGTGTCGAAGACATTGGCGCCCGCCAGGGCAAGATCGGTGATGTAGCGCTGGGTTTCCGCGTCGGTCCAGGGCCGCACTTTTGCCACGCTTTTCGCGATATGGCTCTGGCCATACTGGGTGCCGCGCACTTCGAAGGCGGGGGCGTTGCGCTCGTTGAGATCATCGGGAAAGGTCACGCCGCCTTCGGCGAAGGTCGTCTGGCGGAGCAACTCGCCCACGGCGTAAAGACAGCCTCGATCATCGAAGCCCGCCGCCAGTATGGCGGGCGCGCCCTGAGCCTCAACGGTCATCAGGAGGTAGCCCTCGGGGCCGGGGGCCAACTCGGAGAGGGGCGCGAGGCGCTGGGAATCGAAGAGGGCTTTAATGGTGGCGTGGCCCTGGGGAACTCCGAGAAAGATGCGCGGCGCACCC
Source organism: Candidatus Hydrogenedentota bacterium (assembly GCA_016791475.1). Classification (NCBI taxonomy): domain Bacteria; kingdom Pseudomonadati; phylum Candidatus Hydrogenedentota; species Candidatus Hydrogenedentota bacterium. The sequence goes on along the minus strand of JAEUWI010000005.1, from coordinate 941 downwards.
GTCGGGCGGGCGGTTTCGGGTACCACGATGGCCTTGATTCCGGTGTTCTCGCTCAAGCGTTCGGCGAGGATACGGGCAATGTTTCGCTCCACTGTTGTGGCGCCGTCGCCGGTGACGATATCGACGGCCGTGGTGGAGAGCGCCAGGGCCGGCAACGGGAGAAATGTGGCGGCGGCCAGCATGAGGCGGCACAGGAGGAGGTGAGGGATCTGCATGGGATAGGGCGCTCCATCGTGGGGGATAATTGCTTGCCTGAAGGGCCATTGTAGCGCCGTGGAGCGATTGAATAAAAGCCCTTAATCCCCGGAAAGCTCCGAACCTGAAAACGTGGCGGGCGGGCCGAACTTGTGATCGGCCCGCCCGGCTTGAATTTTTTCTACGCTATGGATCGCGCCTTAGCGTCGAAGATAGGCCTGGGAGGACAGCACCAGCAGGGCCACGCCCAGCAGGAACAGATCGCCCAGCCCGGGAAGGGTTACCTTGCTCGCCGGGCATCCCGTGGGTGGGACCTCGGCACCGAGTTCCGCGCGGCTCAGCAGGTTATCCTGATTGCTGTCGAGATCATCAAACTGATCGCGTGTTAATCCGGGCAGTTGATCTTGGGCCTCACTGTAGCTCAGGCGGCCATCGCCGTTGTTGTCTGCCTCGTCGAATTCCGCCAGCAGGATTTCGTCGGGATTCGGGACCTCGCCTTCACCTTCGCCTTCGCCTTCGCCTTCACCTTCGCCTTCGCCTTCGCCTTCACCTTCGCCTTCACCCTCGCCTTCACCTTCGCCTTCGCCTTCACCTTCGCCTTCACCTTCGCCTTCACCCTCGCCTTCACCTTCACCTTCACCTTCACCTTCACCTTCGCCTTCGCCTTCACCTTCGCCGCCTGGTCCAACGATGATATATTCACGGCGAACTTCCGCGGAGCTACCCGAGGCCGTGGTGATACTGAG